>CAZWDF010000040.1:0-8279 GCA_964632335.1 uncultured Candidatus Saccharibacteria bacterium
TACCTTCCAGCAGGCGATGTCCTTGACTTCTTCCTGTCAAACTTCAGGATAAAGTCGCAGGGAAAGCTCACCGAGCAGCTGGCCACGTCGGGCCACGTTCTCGCTCACCTCCACAAAATCTACCTGGACAAGTACCCGGTCTACACACTGGACAGCACATCCGCACCCAGGCTCGTCACTGCCGACGTTATCGTCCCAGTGGCTATGACGTGCCCCTTCAACATAACGATGCTGGCCAACCTGGGCCTGACCACGACCTTGTGGGCGAGCGGTGCGACCTTCACTGGTGCGACCGTTCAGATATCGGTCATCACGACCGATGTGCCTCCGCCCGTCGTGTTCGCCTTCGCCTCGCAGAGCTTGAACCTCGCTGGGTCTGGAAACAGCAACGTGACGACCATGACCGAGGGCTTCATGAGGGAATCCTATTCCCTTATGGGCTTCGCGAACTCCACGATAACCCAGGAGCAGTACGTCCTCCCTGACGGCCGCGGTGTCATCTATCAGGACTCCGACCAGCTCAGGGCACAGGAGCAGTACAAGTACCAGACAATCACGTTCGGCTCAATGCCGAACGCGAACACCGGTGTCGTCGCAGCCGCAGCGGGCAACCCGCTCCTCGGTGAGGAAACCGTTGAAGTGTCCTACATGTCTGGCGGCGTGTCGCTCCCGTGGACAAACGCTGGAAGGCTCGTCCTGACGACCGTGACGATGGTCACGACCCCAACCTTTGTTGAAATCCTCATAGCTGCACCCGTCAAGTCGCAGACAAAGGTCGGAGAGGCCGCTCAGCCGACAGCCTTGAGGCCGAGAACCGATTTGGCCGCAGGCGGTCAGACGACCCCAGGGACAAAGCCTAAGGTCAGGTACTAGAGTCGTTGTTCAATCTGAACAACTCTTCCCCCCTCGCCCGGCAGGGCAATGCGGCTCTGCCGGGCTTAATCCTTTCCCAGAGCGGTGTAATGGGTTTGGATTAAAAGTTGGTACACCGAGCAATAATAAGGTGATAACAAATGGTGAATAACACAGTTGTCGTGACGAACGCACGGACCGAGCGCGTTGAGGAAACGAAGGATAGGACCGTTTATTTTGAGGCCCGGCTGACCAATCCCAACACGATTGCCGTCAGCAACAGGGACATGCCGTTCCAGCAGATGAAGCACCTCATACCCGGTCAGTGGTTCGCAATTTCGTGCGAGTACTCCGAACGCATTTACGTCAAGAGCGACCCTGCGGGTTCGGCGGCAGCCTCCGTGCTGGAATATTGGTACGAGGACGGCTGAGCAGCATGCCAGCCCTCGCTCAGTTCCCAGACATACTCGTTGAGCGCAAGTCCGGCGAGTTCAAACTCACCCCTGACGGCAAGGACGTGATGCTGAAGTTCGGCACCGTCTTTACACCGCCCGGTGGTGCGCGCATCCACAATAATTCAAAAAAGTGGCTGACGTTCAACATTTACGAGGATGATGGACTCGCCACCCGCAACGAGGTGGACAAGCGAAAGGTCAATCCCGGCAAGTCCTTGAGGGTGTCGGCCCCTGGAGGCCTGGACGCACCCGCGGGCAAGGCCGGCGTTTGGTGGTACTACCTTGGAGCGTTCGAGCTCCACGACACCGACCCGTCACCCACCGACCCGGGCGGGCAGACCACTGCTGAAATCAAGTGGGATGAGCTCGTCGCTTGGTTCAAGGGCAATTGGTGGATTTTCGCCGTGCTCATAGCGCTTATCATAGTTATCTATCTTTACTGGAGGTTCTTCAGATGAAGTTCCACGTTGACGCCGAGCATTTCCCAAAATGCGACATTGAGGGCAATGGTGTTGGCACAGCGACATGGGTGCTCGTGGAATCGTTCGAGGCTGCCGACGTGGGTGAGGCCTCAACCAAGTTCGTGGCCATCAAGGCCGTTGAACGGTACTACAAGGCCAAGGACCCTGAAGGCCTGGACGGTCAGGCCCTCGTTACACTTTACCGGCTCGTCCAGGACGACACCGGTGAACAGATTGAGCAGGGAGGAGGCGATGTGGACACGGGCGCGGCCGGCGATAAGACCGGAGGCGCCGGTCTTATCGTGGACCCGCCGCCACCGCCGCCACCGCCGCCCGTTGACCCGTGGGAGCAGTACTATCCATGGATTTACGCAGCGGTCGCGATTGGAATTGCCGCGTTCATAATCTATCTGATGTTCTTCGGGAAGAACCCGATTATCAATCGGGTTCAAGATAAGGTGGTGAGCTAAATGTCATTCAATGTACCAGGATTCGGAAGCGGTCTTCCAACAGGCGAAGGCTCGGGCGACCCGTCACAGCAGGGCGGGGATTCAACCCCTCCGGCACAGAACCCTCCGGACGGCCATAAATATCTGATTGAATCCAGCCCCAACGAGTCCGGCCTGAATTGGTTCACCGTCTACGAGTTTGATAATGCCGTTGACGCCAACAGCGTCTACGCCGATGTGATTTCATCGGGATACTGGCGGTTGCTCGTTGACGGCGCCATGACCAAGACCAACATCCCTGAAAAGAAGGTCGAGGATACGCTCAGGGATGTCTGGAACATAGAGGCCAATGTTCAAGGGACATGGACGTTCATCGCCGAGGCTGGAACTCTGGCCGCGGCTCAGGCACTGCTCGCATCCATCAGAGCGGGCAATTACAAGGCCTCCATCCCCCCTCAATCCGATATGCGGATTACCGACAAGAACGGTGCGGTCGTCGCCGAGGACAAGGGCAAGGAGCCGACGCCCGGCGAAGAGGCCGATTCGTACACCGATAAGGATGGCAAGACCCACTGGAAATGGAAGGACGGTACCTGGCACGATTCGCCTGAAGGCATGTATCAGTGGCCCGACGGCAGCTGGCAGGACACTCCGTACGTCCCGCCGACACCAGGAGGGACCGGGAGCGGGACCACACCGGACGTTGAAAACTCGATGAACGCCATCATGGTCGGTGTTGTGGTCGTTCTAATCATAGGCCTATCAGCCTACATGCTTCAAGGAGCTGAATGAGATGTCGATGCTTGAAAAGAAAGATAAAAAGGTCATTTGCGGTGGTACCATCCTCGCTAACGGAGGGCTGGACACCTACATCAACGCCAACCCGGTCCCAACGACCGTCGGTGGCATAGTCGCTGGTTCGTCCTTTCCATCGCCCGGACTCACGTCCCAGGAAATGTGGGACCTGCTGCTCTACTGGGAGCCTCCGACGTTTTCCACCTTCCTCTTCTTTGGGATAACCACCCTGGAGGTCGGCGACACCATAAACAGTGCCGCTCAGTCGATTATTTGGGGAACGACGAACCCTGCCAACATCGCTGTCAATTCCATTGACATAGAGGACAGAGGCGAGGCTGGTGCCGGTCCGGTGGTCAACCTTGAGACGGGTCTGGCTACCATACCCGGTGTCGTGGCGCATGACTTCAGCGGAAGCCCAATCACCTACAACCACATGACCAACAACGTGTTCAGGATAATCGCCACGGACACCAACCCGACGGGCCCGTTCAACTTCGCTCGCAACCTTGTCATCAATTGGAGCTGGATGATTTACGCAGGGACAGATGCGACGACACCACTATTATCCGCGGACATCGTTGCCCTGACGGATTTTGCCGGACTATCGGACACCTTCGCGCGAACCTATTCCTTCGGTGCCGGCAATTACAAATATGTTTGCTATCCGACGGTCCTCGGCACGGCGACGGTCTTCACCGACGTGGCCACCGGTTTCAATGTCCCGTTTGAGGCCGTTTACACGGTCGCAATCATGAACATGTTCGGAGTTATTACGAACTACAACGTCCACCGGAGTACAAATATTCTGGGGGCGGCAATGGATATCGCGGTGAGTTAAATGCCTCCAATCCCAGGTACAGTTAGAATAGCAGGAACAATGGCTCCGACGGACAGCACGGACGTCTATCCGGTCACTGATGTGATTTATCAGAAGGGCGGTTACTTGTCCGTCGCAAACGCGGCGGCCAGGCTCGCAATCACCACAGAACGCAGGAGCCTCGGAATGCTCGTACGTGAAGAGGACACCGGCTCGGTCTACATGCTCATAGGAGGCATTGCTGATATCAACTGGACGGCTCAGGCCGTGATGTCGTCAGGGGCAGCCTTGATGACCAGCGGAAATGTCGTCAGCATAGTTTCAGGGATGGCGTTACCGTCGGGTGTTTATCAGGTCAGCGGCGTCTATCAGGCCAGCGGGTCCTATGCGGGCTCAGGCGATTACTGGGTGGTAACCTCAGGCCAGGCCTATGTGACCTCGGGGCTGAGCCTCAAGCAGGTGTCCGGAATGTACCAGACATCGGGCGATTATCTATTGACGGGATGGGCGCAGGCCTCCGGCGTTTATCTGAACTCCGGCGATGTCATTGCCAATAACTCGGGCACGACGCTCCTCAGCATGAGCGGTGTCACGGCCACTTCTGGCGTCCACACCTGCACGAGCGGCGGGACATTGAACACATTGGTGTCCAGACCGCTCGTGCCTGGTGACGGCGTGTCCTATGTGCTGTCCGGCGAATGCATCCGGGTCAACGCTGACCAGGTGCAGGTCGTCAGCATGACCGTGATGCCCGACGGTGACGACAACGTGGTTGCCAACGGCGACATCCCGATGTTCTTGGTACCGCCCGCAATGAACGGGTGGTACTTGACACAAGCGGTCGCTAAGGTCCATTCCAAGTGCGGCAACGGTTCCACCGATGTCCAAATCCGGATGCGGAATGATGCTACCGACGATGATATGCTGACAAACCTGATAAGCATAGGCACGGCGGATTACTATGGTGCGGGTACGGTCACAACGGCTGGCAGCCACAACCAGGTCGCCACAGGCGCCGCGTTCTATGCGGACGTGGACGCTGTCGGCAGCGCGGCCGTGTCCAAGGGACTGGTGGTGTCCCTCACCTTCGTGAGGTAAGCTCTTGACACTGATTGCTGGAGGACTACCGGCGACTTGTAATCCGACAGTCGTCATAGTTTCAGGGGCCGTGCTGGTCCCTGGTTCAGGGACGACCATCGTCACGTCGGGCGGTACCGTTCAAATCAACACGAGCGGTGACGGGTACTTCGCAATCAGCGGCGCCACTGGACAGACCTCCGGACAGGTCGTGCAAATCGTCAGTGGCATGGATATCCTGAACGGTGTCCAGATGTCCGGATGCTTTTTGCCCTGCTCCTACGAAACTCAGGTGTCCGGCGCCCTCCAAGGCCTTCAGGACTCCAAGCAGGCATCGGGCAATTACATCCAGGGCAGCGGCTCCATCACGGGCCTGTCCGGCCAGGTCGCGGTGTTCGGGAGCCTTCAAGGCTATTCAGGGTTCACCTATCAGGACGCACAACCTCAAATCCGCGTCGGCGGACCCCACGAATCCGTCGTGCTCGGTCAGACGCACGGCGGCGGGCTTGAAAAAGGCGAGGTGCTGGTGACCAATCTATCGTCGCTGGGCATTGACCAGATTTATCTGAACGAGGACGGCCTAGGAATGTGGGACATACCCACAGGCGGTCTTCAAGAGTTCAACACATCGGGCGTGACCGCCTACAACGGCCGGTTCATGAGCGGGCTGAGCGCACCGACGCTGACATCATCGTTCGCGACCAAGCAGATGTCCGGGATTTACACTACATCGGGCGATGTCGTCAGCATAGTTTCTGGAATGAACATCACGGTCAGCGGCGGAGGCGGCGGGCTGACCTCTGGCCAGGTCGTGCAAATCGTCAGCGGGATGTACGTCGGTTCGGGCCTCTATGCTCTATCGGGAAGCGGCGGCGGCGCGAGCGGATGCCTGACATCCTCTGAGGTGTTCGGCATCGTGAGCGGGTGCGGACTCTATCAAACCTCGGGCGGCGATTATGTCCACGGCGGCGGCGTCTATCAACGGGTGGCCGTTTGGACGGCCGTCGGCAACCTCGGCGGCAACATCAATTACAGAGTCGTGAGCAATCAATTCATGGCTGCTGGAGGCACTGAGGCCGCGCCCACGATTTGTTATTCAGGACGTGCCGATGCAGGCATTTATTCGTCGGGTGGTTTGACAAGCATCACGCATAGTGGTGTCACTGTTTTGACTGCTGGGATGTCCGGCATCACTACGTTCAGGCCAATAACGGACTGCTCGGGACATAAGAATAACTGGTACGAGCGGTCCGGGATATCCATCGGACAGTACATGATGTCCGGCACGGTCTGGGTGAGCGGGATTGCCTGGAGCATGAACCCCTATGGCCAGGCCGGCACGAGCGGACAAATCGCTTCAACGGCGGGCACGGCCTTTACGAACATCCATTCCTGTTCGGCGGTCACCTATGACACGAACAGCTTCATCATCAACGAGTCGGGCACCTATCTGGCGCTCGGACATTACGAGGCCGAATCACCGTCGCTCTACATCGGTTACGCGACGTCCGGTTATGGGACGACGTCCGGGTGGCTGCTAAAGCATTCGCTGGTCTATGCGGCCCAGGCCGGAGCTGCAATGTACCATGGCAACTTCACGGTCACGACACACGCTATCAGGGAATGCGTTCCCGGCGACCGATTGTTCATCCAGGCCGCGGGTTCGGTCTATCCCGGAGGCACCGGAACGGAGAACCCGGCCATGGCAATCCATAAAATTGACATTATGGGCCCTCAGGGCGCTTCTGGAGCGATTGGGCCTCAGGGGCCGGTCGGAGTGACCGGAGCGGTCGGGCCGCAAGGAGTGACCGGCGCAATCGGTCCTACGGGCCTCCAGGGCGTCACGGGAGCGGTCGGGCCTGAAGGGCCTATCGGAGTTACCGGCGCGACTGGAATTCAGGGAGTCACCGGAGCAACGGGTGCTCAGGGCTTCATGACCAGCGGCGATTTGATTACAATAGTTTCAGGGATGAACCTCGGTACGGGAATGCAGTACAGCGGCTGGATAATCAGCGGCGAGGCCTCTGATAGCTTCGTCCACTCCGGCAACACGCTCTATGTGGCGAGCGGATGGGCTCAAGCCTCAGGCGTTTTTATGACGAGCGCTACGACGGTGAGCGTCGTGAGCGGGATGGGGATTGGCGGCGGCGGAGGATATTATGTCGATGACCGCTATGCAGGAGGAACCGGCGCGGTATCTGGAGTTCTAACAACGAGCGGTGCTAATTATTTAGATACAACAACTTGGTTCGAAGAAGAAGTTCATTCGGTCACCGCGGATTTGTCCGGGGCAGCTTTCTGGACCAGACATATTCAGGCAAATGCGACAGCAAATATGTTTGCCTGGTATCCTGGATACAAACCAGCAAGATTGCTCCAGGTCGCACCGACGAGCGGAGGAATAATGGGTTGTATTCAAACCGCCGAAAAGGTTCTCTATGTCAGTGGACAAGTGAAACAAGAAGTTCATATTCACGGATATTTTGGGGTCCTCACTTCCAGCATTATCGGAAGAGTAATAACTCAAACCGGCGGCTGCTGTTCCGTGGCCATAGGAGGACTCGGAGCTTGGCTCCCCCCACAAGCGGGAACAACTCCGACCATATCAGGACTTGCGGTTCCAGGATATCCACAAGGAATTTATTTAGCCGCCAATAGCGGTCAAACGAACTGGAGGGCCATTGCTAGTCTATGCTCAGGATTCGTCGATTCGACCGATACCGGAGTCCCCATCGTGGACGGACAAGTTGAAAAAATGAATATTCAAATGCGGTCCGGGTCGGCATCTTATTATTTGAACAATATTTTGGTTGCGACAAACTTCAGCGGAATCGTCACGGCCCCCACCGGCGGCAACCTCATAGCCGGTATGTTTGCCGTGAATTCCGTTAGAGCTTCAGGTGCTCCCTCGGTCAACAACGCGACTGCGTTTTGGGATAAACCATTATTGTTCGCAGTGAAAAACCTGGTGAGGGTGAGTTGAATGACACTCGAAGGTTCGACGTGCGGCCTCTGTCGAGAGGGGTCCTCTGGGACCGTGGTCAGCTCCACGTTCTATGCGAACGACGGGCGCCTGCATAACTTTGAGGTTGAGGAAGAGGAGGCCGAATAATGGACACGACAATCGAAGAAGTGACCGAGTCGGTGACGACCTCCACGCCCGTCCTGTTATTGACGCAGGCCGAGGCCAATTTAATCCTCGGCTCAATGGGCGGCTCAGCGATAGCCACTGCTACATTTTTTGCGACGAATGGTGTCGCGACAGAGTTCAAGGTTGTGATTCAATGAAGGACAACACAATCATTTTGATAATCGCAGAGATAATGCTTGGGACCACCGGGCTGGCGGCGCTGGCCTATGGACGAATGGA
>CAZWDF010000041.1:0-8255 GCA_964632335.1 uncultured Candidatus Saccharibacteria bacterium
CGGCGGCTCAGCCTCGACCGCGCCCGCGGGCGCCCTGCGAGCCGCGTGGTCGCGGAGCGGCGATACCGCTTCGCTGCTTGTAGACCTGGCACTGGCGACCATGGCCTGCCGAGAGCGAGCCTGCCGTTTGGCAGGTGAGCAATCCCCAGTGGTCGAGCAGTTGAATACCGCCCTGCGCGAATCGGCCGGTGCCGGCCGGATGGGATTCCTCACGGGCAAGGTGACCTTCCAGGAGGCCCCGGAGCCGGACAAGGACGCCAACTCCTCTAAGGTTGACAAGACCATGGAGCCGTATCTCCGCATCTTAGCCACCGCCTACAAGGCGCAGCGGTGGAAGGCGGTGGATGACTTGCAGGAGATGGACACGCCCCAGGCGAGCGATGCGCTGTTGAAGCTGGTTGAGGGGGCGGCCAGGCGGACGGTAGTTGACGAGCAGGCGAGCCTCGCCAGCCGGGCGCTGACCGCCCTGGCGCAAATGACGGACAAGAGCATCCCCAATCGCCTGATAAAGGCGCTCGAAAGCTGTTCCGGCACCGCCTTCGCCTGCCGCATTTCCAGGGCCCTCGCCGAAGGCTACTCCATGAGCTCTTACAGCGCGCAAACCCTGAATTTGCCTCTGCGCCATACGGCCAAGGACCAAGCCGGCATTGCGGCTGCATGGCGGAAGCTCAGCCAAGACTCGAGCACCCGGGCATGGGGCTCCAGGTATTCAAGCGTTTCGCGGAAGCGTGCGGCCTCGTTGACTCGCTCCCGGTCGTATTCGAGCAACGAAGTTGCGGCGCCAGTGGCATTGCTCGCCCTTACAGCCGGCCACGCCGAGGCGACGGCCAGGCGTCTTGAGACAATCTCCTGGTCGGGCATCTCGCCGACGACGAAGTATGAGGAAAAGGTCATCGCCGCCCCCGGCGCCGGCGAGGCCATGGTTGCAGCCATGGAAGCCGGAGCCAATCAGCTTGGCCGGCTTGCGCGAAACCACCCTGGCGCGGGCAAGTTTGTCGCCGAATTGGACGGCGTCGCCGCCGCGCACAAGTTGAGGAACCTTACCTGCGCCTCGGAGCTCCAGAAGGCGGCCGTCGCCTTGGACACCCAGGGCGCGTGCCTCGCCGTCATGGTGCGAATGTCGGACAACGGCGGCAAGCTTGCCCAGGCGATGAAGGACGTTTCCCAGCGTCGCGCGGCCTCTATGGCCGGAGTGAAGAACGTGTTTGAGGAGATGCGGGAAAGCAGCTACTACAATCTCTTGCTGTGGGACTTGCTGCTCCAATGCCAGGGGAACAAACCATGATGCGTCCAGGAAACTCCGCGACCGATGGATTGCGAGGTTTGACCGCCGGGGCAATGATTGTAACGCTCTGCGCGATGAGCCTGTCGGCATTGGCACAGGGCTTTTCGCCGGCAGGCAGGTCGGACGACGCCAAACTGGAGGCCCTGCGGGCCAAGGCAGCCGAAGGCAAGCTGGACGCGATGGGCGCCTCGCAACTGGCGGCGGAGCAGACCAAACATGATAAGGCGCGCCGCGAGGCGGTGGCAGACCTGGCCGCGGGGCTGAAGGCCAGGCTAAACGGCTCCACCAAGAACGCCGCGGCCTGCTTCCAGTGCTCCGCCAAGTGTCCGGAGGCGATTGCCGCCGCCGATGCATTGCTCAGGCCCGCTTACCTTTCCCTTGACGCGATGATCAAGGCGATGCCTGCCGGCGCGGCCGAACGGGCCACGCGCCCGTGCCCCCTGTGCGGAGGCACCGGCCTGCTGGATTGCACCAAGTGCCGCGGCCTGGGCTATGGCCCATGCAGCCAGTGCAAAGGCCTGGGGACCATCTCCTTGGCAAGCAATATCACGCCGCGAACCTGCCCCTACTGCCGGGGAGCGGGAGAGGACAGATGCTCAGACTGTAGCGGCAAGGGAACCCTGACATGCAAGTGCGGGAAAGAGCCGCTGGTCCGCAAGGCATCAGGCACGTCCGAATACTTGTCCTCCGATAAGACTGCCGCCATCGGGCAGGCGCTGAACGCATTCAGCTATCTGGGGCTGGTCGCCCTGGAGATCTACGGCTCGCGCTCGGATGCGTGCCAGAAGCCCTCTCCCGCGGCCGGCGCATCGGCGCCCGGGCAATCCGCCCCCGAGGGCACCAAGCCCCTCCCTCCGCCACGAAGCCACACCATGCCCAAAGGCGCCCCCGACCGCGACAAGGCTACCGGCCTGCCCCGCGGCAAGAGCGTATTCGACTGAGGTCAAGTCAGGCATCGGAGGCGATAGTTTAGCGATTCAAAGTGCCCAGGAGGCGGCTTCACCATTGTCCTTGTGCCACAAGAGCGACGTTCTCAGCGCCCGTCGCCTGCATTCTTGGGCGGCCCGAGAAGCACGGTCACGTCCAGGTACGGAAGAGGCAGCACCTCGATGGGCTTTGCGCCGGGCAGCAGGCCGGTAAAGGTGACTTGCCCGGCCTCGTTTATGGCCTCGGCGGGGGCATCCAGAACGGCCTCGCCGGCATGAACGTGCAGAGACGCGGTGTAGATCCTCTCGGCGGCGAAGTATTCGCGGTCGGTGGCGGCCAACGAAACGTTGAGGAACCCATCGTCCTGGATTTCAGCCCGCAGGACCTCGAACACGCACTGCCTGGCCAGGCCCTTGTCGTCAACGATCAGGCTTCCATCGGCGTCAAGCACGGGCGCTTTAAGGGTGATGGAGTGATCGCTGCGATAGCCGTGACGGCAGGTGCCAAGCCGGGGAAAGCCTGTCGCCTGCGCCTTGGCGACCAGGGTGTCGGTAAAGCCGCTAACCCACCCGGACATAGCCGAGTGAGCTTGCCGGCCAAGGTCGAGAACGGACATGTGCCGGCCCTTCATGGCCTTGCTGAACTCGTCGGCCCACTGGGCGCACTGGGGGCACTTGGAAAGGTGGTCGCGCATCTCGCAGATAAGGGCCTGCCCGCCCTGTGTGTGGGGGATCTCATCCCTCAGAAGCCTGTAGAGCAGCCCCACCGACGGGCATCGCGACCACGGGAGGAGTTGTTCCTCCGTCGCCCGCCATGCAAGCCCGCCCAGGATTCCCGTCTCGTTCTGCCGGAACCACGACGAGGCCAGCACCAGCACCTGGTAGTCTTCCTTGCAGCTTGAACACTGCTGGAGGTGCTCGGCAACCAGCTTGCTCTGCTCGGGATCGAGTTTGGCGACATGGTAGGCCTCCAACACATCATCGTTTGGGCACACGCCGCCGGGATAGGTGTCCTGGCTCACCAGGCGATTGTAGAGGCCACGCAAGGCTTCGTGTGACATGCTCATGATGACATCCTTTCCTGGGTTGCGGTCATTTCGACACAGTGGCGCAACTGCTTTCTTGCCCTGTGAAGACCGACCGAGACGGCATTGGACGTTGTGCCCAGTTGGGTGGCGATGTCTTTCTCGCTGAGGCCCTGGAACTCACGGAGTTCCACGATGCGCCTGGCCTGGTCGGTGAGCTTATTCATGCACCGAGTGAGGATCTCCAGATCCTCCGCGCAGACCATCTGTTGCTCGGGGGGCTGCACCACCGGGACGACCTCCAGCGCCTCCTCCCCGGCCCGGCGCGGCATGGTCTCGGCCCGTCGGAAACGGTCATACACCAGATTGCGGGTAATCGTCCGCAGCCAGGCACGGAAGTTCAGCCTTTCGCGGTTGTCGCCGCCCGCCTTCTGGAGGTGCGACATCGCCCGCACGAAGACCTCCTGGCACACTTCCCGTGCGTCCTCTTCACCGCCAAGATGCTGAAATGCCAACCTGAACACGGCCACTCCATTCATTTCCCAGAGGAGCTGGAAAAACTCTCGATAGTCCTCAGGGCTCGCGTGCGAGTCAATCCTGCTTCGGTAGAAGTCCTCGCACGTCGGCTGCTCGGCCGGTAGCGCAGTCATATTCTCTATCTCCAATACGCAACGGCTTGGCTGGTCTTTCCATAAAATTTTTAAAATTGCTTCACAAGCGATAATGGACATTCTTGCCCACCAGCAGGCCGGTGTCAACAATATGCGGCGGTTTTAGACAGTAAGGTTTATCGCCCGTGAACGTTAGAGATACCGGCAAGGTGCCTGGAACAGGGCACAGGCAGGAGCCAGGACCGCATTATCAACATGTTAGAAGGCTCTTACATTTCCGACACGGTTGCGGATCGCCGCGGGGCTGGTATAATAGACCGCGCGCGATACCAGCGGAATTTACGTGCGCATTACGACCGATCCAGTAAGCACTTCCGGGAGACCGGCTTGCCGCAAGAGGCAACAAAGCTTCGAGTAGACCTTTGCCGCCGCCACCAGGAATACATGGTGACCCTGTCGGCCGAGAGGATCTACGGCATTGCAACGGTCAGTTCCCGACTCGACACGCAGTCGGAACAATGGGCTTCGGCCAAACAGCGTTTCCAGGCCCAGTCTACCAGCGATCAGTTCTTCCGCACCCTCGGCCAGCAGTTGCTGGGCGTCATCTTTCCCGACCAGCACCGATTCACCTACGAGATCAACTGCCAATACGTCAGCGAGGACCGGCTTAGCCGGGTGCTGCGCCTTGAGCTGCGTCTGCTTGACGACGAGATCATCGACCTGCCCTGGGAGTGCCTCTACGACCCGGCGTCCAAGCTTTGGCTGGGGGCCAGCAACTTCACGGCGATCAGCAGATATGTCGATGCACACGTTCCTCCGCCTGTGCCGCTGACGCCGCCCTTGCGGTTGCTGGTGGCCACTGCCGAGCCGAGCGACATGCCGTCGGTGAACGCTGAAGCGGAATTGCAGGCGATCCGCGAATCGCTTGGCCCGCTGCTGTCGGACGGGCTGGTTACGGCGAAGGTGGCCCCCCACGCGACGAGGCACAAGTTGCGGCGAGCCATCGAGTCGTTCGGGCCTCACATGTTCCACTTCATCGGGCACGGCAAACGTGCGGGCGGGTCGTCCAGCCTGCTGCTGGAGACGGATCAGCAGCGGCAGGATCCGCTTGGGATGGAGTTGGTTCTGGAGTTCCTCCAGCAGTCCACGAACCTCCGCGCCGCTGTGCTCAACGCGTGCGAGACCAGCCACGGCGCGATGATCCTGGCCAAGGCGGGCATTGCCGCGGTGGGCATGCAGGAGAAGGTGCGGACGGAGGCGGCCATCCCGTTCTGCTCGAGTTTCTACCAGGCTATTGCCGAGTCGGTCCCGCTGGACATCGCGGCCAACCGGGCCCGTGCCAACGTGAGACTTGAATGTGGCGGCGACAGGCGCGACTGGTGCCTGCCGGCGGTGTTCCTGCCGGGCGGACGGGGAGAGGTGTTCCAAATAAAGGAAAGGGATCCGGCCAAGTTCATGCCGGCATCGGCCAAGCCGCCCATCGGGCCAGTCGTACTGCCGCCGGTCGAGCTGCCGGCGCCCGGGCCGGCGGCCGAACGCAGCGCGCCGGCCCTGACGGCCTGCGCATCGGATTACCACACCGAGTCCGACCTGGCTGCCACCGTACACGAGCCAGGCAACTTCGTCAGCAAGAGGCTGCTGCTGTTTGTGGGCGGCCTGGTGGTGGCCGGAGCCGTCGCCGTCATGCTCATCCTGGCCGTGGTCCGCTTCCGTGACGCCAGGCCAGCGCCCGCGCCGGCACCGGCGATTACGATTGCGATGGACGTCATCGACATCCCCGCCGGCGAGGCGGTCCTGGGTTACCCGGATTCCACGCTCACAATGCGCCTGCTGGCGGAGTTCTGGACCGAGTCGTCACCCGCGACGACGGCCGACCCGCTTGCGGTGTATTCGGCCGGGCAAACCTGGGGGCAGATGAAGGCCCTGGCAATGCAGAACCTGCTGAACGCCGCTCCGCGGGAAGTCTCGCTGAAGCCGTACTACATTGATCGGGCGGAGGTGACAAATGCCGAATATCGGCGGTTCCTGGCTGACGTGAAGGCCAAAGGAGGCGACGAGTTCCGCCACCCGCTGCTGACGGATCCGCGAGACTACACCCCCTGGGCCAAGACGTGGACCGACCCCAATTACAACGGCGACAATCAGCCGGTAGCCGGCGTGGACTGGTTCGACGCCTACGCTTATGCAAAGTGGGCAGGCAAGCGCCTGCCGACACAGGATGAGTGGGAGTTCGCCGCCCGCGGGTCCGAAGGCCGGCTCTACCCATGGGGAAACACCTTTGACCCCAGGATATGCAATAACACCAAGGCTCCGACCCGAGCGCCTACCCCGGCAGGAACATTCCCGAAAGACCTGAGCCCATTCGGCGTGCTGGACATGGGCGGCAACCTTCAGGAGTGGACAGCCGACGAACTGTTAAACGGCCAGGCCGCCATCATCCGCGGCGCCGGATGGTACGCCATGCCTGGGCATGTGTTCGCCCTGACGTTCTTCCCGTGGGCCCGGCCTAGAGATGCCCGCACCAACGTTACGGGCTTCCGCTGCGCCAAGGACGCGCGGGTCGGCGAGGCGCCGTCGGCGTCGATGGCCTTCATACCCGGGGGCAAAGCCCGGCTGGGCGGCGAGTCGGCGCCGCTGCTGGAGATCATGCGGAGCTTCCCGGCCAGCATGCCGCCGGTGCAGAGGGCCTTGTTCGACGACGAAAAGTGCAAGCCTCGAAAGGTTAACATGCACGCCTTCCGCATCGGGCGCTACGAAGTCAGCAAGGGCGAGTACCGGAAGTTCCTCTCTGCCCTGCGTGCAAGCCCTAAGGGTGATGAACCTTTCCGCCACCGCGATCAGCCGGCGACTAAGGACCATACGCCGGAGAACTGGAGCGAAGATTCCGGCGCCGACGACGAGCCGGTGGTCAGCGTGGATTGGTGGGATGCTTACGCTTTTACCAGGTGGGCCAAGGGCAGGTTGCCAACCGCCGATGAATGGGAGTACGCCGCCAGGGCCGGCACCGAGAGGCTGTTTCCCTGGGGCGATGCGAGCACGCCGGGAAACTGCAACTCGGCCGAGGTCCGGCGGCGCAGTGCCGCGGCTCGCGGCAGCTTCCCGAAAGACCGCAGCCCATTTGGCGTGATGGACATGGGCGGCAACGTTAGCGAGTGGACGAGCGACGACTGGCCTGGCGCGCCGGGCAAGGCCAAGCTGCTCAAGGGCGGAGCGTGGGGCGACCGTCAGGCCCCGGAGTCGCTTGTCTACATGAGGCATTGCGCCGGCGGCGTGCAATCGCGCAGCGGCCAGGTGGGCTTCCGCTGCGCGTGGGATGCAAACCAGGGATGATCTGAAGTTCCGGACGCGACCGCGGCGTCAACGAGCGCGTGAAATGGAAAAGGGCCGGGAATGAGCTTTCAGATTCAATGCTTCTGCGGGCGCATGCTGAGGGCTGAACCGTCGCCGTATGCCACTCTGAAGTGTCCCGGCTGCGGATGGGAGCATGCCGTGCCGGTCATTCGCGCCCACCAGGCCGGGCCTGGCGACGGCCGGCGACATGAATGGCTCGGACCTGTTCTGACAAGCACGGCCTCGATTGTGCTGGTCTTGGCGGCGCTGGTCTGGGCGCTGCTGGCCGGGGGCGGCTCCGGCGCCGGCGGCAGCGGGCGTGGCTCCGGCGCGCTGGTCGGCGACGGGCCAGGGATGGGGAAAAGCGGCGACGGCGGCGGGGCCGGCGCCGATAACGGCGGCGGCGCAGCCGGCGGAAAAGGCGGCGCCCTCGCGGCAGCACCCGCGCTGAAGACCACCCCAAAAGTCGCCGTTACACCCAAGCCTCTCGTGCGTCCAGCCAAGCCGACAACCAAGCCGACGACCAGGCCGGCCGGAACGGTATTCGGAACATTGCAGGCGGTCGAGCCTGTGGCAAAGACCGAGACCGAGACCGAGACCAAGACCGAAACCGAGACCGAGACCGAGACCAAGGACGGCGATGAAGCCGGAAAGCAAGGCGCCGCCGGGGGCGGAGGGTTTGGCAAGGGCGGCGAAGGCAACGACCCCGGCGCGAAGGGAGATGCCAGTTTCACGCTCACCTGGGGGAACTACACCTCCCGCCAGGGACACGACCCAGAAGGCGGCGGACCCGACATCGACATCTGGGTCAAGGACCCCGCCGGAAACGTCATCAACACCTCCGGGGAAGGAATCATCAAGCTGGGACCGACCTCCGATGGCGGCAGAGCCGACATCGACGACCAGGGCGCCTACGGCGATGGCAACGGCGGTGGGCCCGAACGGATATTCTGGCCTACCGGCAAGGCCCCAAAGGGCACGTACCATTACGGAGTCCGATGGTTCCAGGGGACGGGCACCGCCCAATACACCCTCCGCGTATACCGGGGCACGACCCTTGTGGCAACCAAGACAGGCC
>CAZWDF010000042.1:0-8243 GCA_964632335.1 uncultured Candidatus Saccharibacteria bacterium
TTCTTTTGAGCCTTCTAGAATTTCTTTTCTAATCGGATTTCCAACCAAAATCATCTTTCTGGGCGGAAAATACTCAGTTTTTGAGAATGAGACAAAAATTTCTAAAGCAAATTTACTTAAAAATCGATTAGAAAGGCCTGGTACAATATCTGATTCGTGTAAGAAAATTGGAGTCCGAAGTAACCAGCAGGCGATCACTCCGGGAATTGAACCAAATCCACCTTTGCTTAAAATCAGGTCGGGAGATAAAACAAAAATATAGAAAAAGGCCTGAAGAATGCCAACTGGAATTCTAAATAGTAAATCAACTAAATTTTGGGAGATGCTTTTCCAATCTCTATATCTTCTGATTTTCCCAGACAAAACTTTTTTAAATTCTATCCCCTCGTGAGAAAGAAAAATTTCTCCGAACTCATCTTTCGGCCCAATGTAAAAAAACTGAAGGCCTCCTTTTGTATAAACCCTTCTTATTTCTCTCGCTACAGCAATTATTGGTAAGACGTGGCCACCAGTGCCGCCGCCGGTAAATAAAATTTTCATGACCCTACGAATTACGAATAAATACGAATTTACGAATAAATTTAAGTTGCATTTTTCGATATATTTAATAATATCCCTACTCCTATCAATTCGCTAACCAGGGCTGACCCGCCATAACTGATAAATGGCAAAGGGATTCCAGCCAGCGGCAAGGCCCCTATCATTGAACCGATGTTCATAAAGGCCTGAATGGTGATCCAGGAAGTAATACCTATGGCTGTCAGTTGAGAGAATTTATTTTGGCACAATTTCCCGACCTTGAACCCTCGCCATAAAAATATTAAAAAAAGCAAAATCAGAAAGCAGCTCCCGATAAACCCGGCTTCTTCAGCTAAAATGGCAAAAATTGAATCTGATATTGATTGAGGGATGAATCCTAATCTTAGATGAGACATCCCCAGACCCAAACCAGAAATTCCTCCGGAACCTACGGCAATGAGGATCTGCTTTATTTGATATCCAATCCCCATCGGGTCAGTCTCTGGTTTTAAAAAAACTAAAAGACGAGCTGCTCGATAAGGCATAAGTTTGATTAGAGAAAATATTCCCCCTGCCCCAATTAAAATTATCAAAATGCTGTGCCACAAAGGAGTCCCGGCCAAAAAATACATTAGGGCGGCTACTAAAAAAATTATTCCCAAGGTGCTAATATCCGGCTGATAGATTAAAAGCAAACTGACAAGCCCTACCGCTATCAGAAAAGCAATCAAAGTTTGGCCAAATCCTTTTTCAATCCACCCTCTACCGAATTTTTGCTGTCCAGGAGTCCGACTAGTTAGCCAAGTTGCTAAATAAAGAATAAAGGTGAGTTTTAGAAATTCCGAGGGCTGAAAAGTTATTTTTCCCAAATCTATCCATCTGGTCGCTCCTCCGGCTCCGGCTCCAATTTTTGGCAAAAAAACCATTGCTAATAACCCCAGATTTACCAAAAGCAAAATCGGAGCCCATTTTTTTAGAATTTCCAATCGAATTCTAAAAGCAAAAAGAGCTAAAATTAATCCAGGAAATAACCCAAATAATAATTGATGGTTTAAAAAATAGAAAGTTGTACCAAATCTCTCTTGGGCAAGGGGAGCCGAAACACTAGCCAAAATTAGAATCCCTAAAATTAAAAGAACAGCCGTAACAATAATTAAAATATAATCAGGATGATGACTCTTCATTAGTTTATTATATCACCCTTTAGCAAACTTTTTTACGTATTTTTTAAAGAGGTTCCCTTTTTCTTTGTAATCCCGGAAAATACTAAAACTGGTCGAGGCGCATGATAGTAAACAGATTTTTCCTTTTTGAGTGTTTTCATAAGCAAGTTTTACTGCATCTCGCATATACTGAGCCCCGCCGTAGCGGGGCGAAGGGGAAGAAGAGAACGAAGTTCTCTTCGCCCTCTCAACAAAAAAATGTCTTGGCAGTCCCGCGGAGAACAGTTCTCCGCGGGATCTAACGATGGTTTGCCAGATTTTTTCTCCGGTGGCTGGAAACAGAATTAAATTTTTTACATTTTTTTGCTTTAAAATATATTTGGCTAATTTTTTAAAATCAATTTTTCTATCAAAACCGCCAAGAAAAATTGTCTGAACGCGCTTTCCTAAGGCTGTCATCGCCAAAATGGCGGTCTCCGGAATCGTTGATAAGGCATCATTATAAAAAGTAATTCCCTTAAAAGTGCCGACTAATTCTAATCTATGAGGTAGAGGTTTAAAACTTTTAACCGCTTTTTCAATTTTTTCTTTTGAGATATTGAATATTTCCCCTACTCTTCTTGCCGCTGCTTTATCTAATTCGTAATATTTCCCCCTAATTGGAATTTTTTTCGCTTTTGATTTTTTAGCAATCTCTCTGACAAGTTCATCTCCTGAGTTAAAAACTAAATAATCATCTTTAGTTTGATAACGGGTAATATTGGCTTTGGCTGCCGTATATTCTTTGAAATTCCTATAATAATCAAGATGTTCGGGATAAATATTTAAAAATACGGCAATGTGAGGGTGATTTCCTGCCTGCCGGCAGGCAGGTTTTAAGTTATAAAGTTGATGAGAAGAAAGTTCATACACGTATACATCTTTCGGCGTGGCAGAAAACAAAAGATTTAAAACCGGCTTGCCAATATTCCCCACTAGATGGGCTTTAACATCTCCTCCTTTAAGAATCTTATAAATCATCGAGGCAGTTGTACTCTTTCCTTTAGTGCCAGTAATCCCCACAATCTCTCCTGGGCAATTGTCAAAAAAAATCTCCGTTTGGGAAGTAATTCTATCGGAGTCGGACTCCGATAGAATTTTAAAAGGAATTCCTGGCGATTTAACAATAACATCATAGTTCTTAAGAGCTTTTAAATAATCTTTTCCAAGATGCCAATTAACTTTTTTGACATTTGACATTTGACCCCGCACTAAAAACTTCGTTTTGGTACGGGGCAGGCATTTGACATTTTTATCCCTGTCGGCTACTCCTAAAACTTTATTTGGGAACAATTTCCTCAAAAACAAAAAAGTATCCTGTCCTTCTTTTCCAAAACCGAGGATTAGTAATTTTTTAGTTTTTAATTCACCTAATTTCATCCTATTTTTAGGATACCATCTTTTTTAATATCTCTTCAAACTCTTTCGGTAAATTATTTTGATTATTCCACGAGCTCAATGTTTTTTCTGATTCTTTTTTGAGGTTTTGGTATTTTGGCAAGATTTTCTCTTCAAAATACTTCAATAGGAACGGCAGCTCAACAGAGACCCGGTCTTTGTATTTTTTCCAACTGAGGTAAAAGGCGATGAGGCTTTCTTTTTTGGTGCCGACGCATTCAAAAGGCTTAAATCGCCTCTCCCCTATTAATTCCAGCATTACTGGAAGAAGTTTTTTATTCTCAAATAAGTTTTTTCCGAAAATTTTTAATAATTCCTTGTCCTCCGTAGCCTTGCGCGAAGGAGGATTTTTCTTACCCACAAAAGGATATAAAATCGCAAAAACAAATAGACATTTCGAACATTTTCCACACCATTTTTTGGCAGGCAATTTGGTTCCGGAAGCAGTTTGATAAGCAACGTTACAGCTTAAAAAAGCATTGAAATATTTAGGGTATTTAGAGAATAATTTTGCAATTTGAATCTCGTAGAATGGCCTGAGAAAACTAAAATATTCCAACCCTCCACCAAAATTTGGTTGGGGGGCTAAATATTTTTTTGAATAATCTCTAAATTTTTTCTCAAATTCAAAACTTTTTGACCACTGATGATTGATTATCTTACCCAAATATTTTACATTTCCCTCATTAGAACTTCTTTCATTGGAAAAGGCAATGTATTTATATTCAAACAGCACAGCCACCAAGACACTCAAAAAAGCCAAATACGCAGAAAAAGGAGTATGGCCGTTTAAAAACCCCCTTCGGTTTAATTCCAGCAGTTTTGGATCAATTGTTCTTTTAACGATAATTGGATTATTAAAACCGACTATCTTCATTATTTTTTTGGCAGCTTCCGTCGGATTTAAAGAAAAGCAATTGATGCTTTTTTTGGCTTTTTTAAGGATTTCTAAAGTTACTACTGAATCCTTACCACCACTAATTGGCACTAAAATTTGGTTAGAAGTTTGGTCAGAGGACGGGCCTCTGTCAGTCTTACAGAGGACGGGCCTCTGTAACCTATTTATTTTTAGAAAATTCGGCTGATGAAAATCAATTTTGTTTTCGTAGAAAAATTGGCCCATACCATTTATTATTAAATCTTTCCACCACTTGATTTGTTCTTGATTCATCGAGACAAATCGAAGATTTGTCGAAGATGGAGATGAAGGCGAAGCCTTCATCGACAAGGGGCCAGCTTTAATTTCGATTTCTGGCGAACAGGTTACCTTCCAATAACTAGGAATTTCCATTAAACCAAGATTAAAGATTAAATTATTCAATGCCCTATCTTCTACTTTCTCCATCTGAGATTTATCAATATTTTCTATAGTTACTTTTGGCTTAAAACTAATATCTGGTTCAACTCTGAAATCAAAAAAAATCTCTAAATTATTGCCAGAGATTTCATAAGAGTATTTTTCGTAAATAAACTTCGGATATTTTTTTCTTAAAAAATCTACTTTTTCCATCTTGTTTAAAATGGAGTTTTAAACATTTAGCCGAGTAGTCTTATGGCTACACCTAAGATAGCAAAGACGATACTAATTATCCAAAATCTCATTGTTACTTGATAAGCTGGCCAGCCCCGGGCCTCAAAATGATGATGGATTGGAGTGGAAAGCCAGATTTTCTTTTTTCGAAATTTTTTAGATAAAAGTTGGATAATCAATGACCCTACCTCAATTACCATTAAACCGGCAATAATTGGCAAAACTGCTACCGAATCAGTTAAAAAGGCAACTACCGCCATAGTTGAGGTTAGACCCAAAATTCCGGTTTCTCCCATATAAAATCTGGCTGGCGGAATATTAAACCATAAAAAAGCAAAAAGAGTGCCACAAATTGCGATACAAAAAGTGGCAAGGTCTACTTTTCCCT
Source organism: uncultured Candidatus Saccharibacteria bacterium (assembly GCA_964632335.1). Taxonomy (GTDB): domain Bacteria; phylum Patescibacteriota; class Minisyncoccia; order Minisyncoccales; family CAZWDF01; genus CAZWDF01. Next base: position 5,039 of record CAZWDF010000042.1, read on the forward strand.
GAGAAAAGGCAATGATAGAAAAGGCACCAAAAATTGATGCAAAAACGCCACCGGCCAATCCATCTAGCCCGTCGATTACTCCGCCAGTCCAGGAAGCGACCATTACTAAAGCAAAAAAAGGAATTATCCAAAGCCCGAGGGTAAAATCGATTCCTTCTGGAAAATTAAAAATTAAAGGAACGTGAATGGTATCCCAACCCAATTTATAGTAAAACCAGAGACCTCCGACTAATCCGATTAAAATGATAATTAACAATCTTCTGGTGAATCCCATTCCTCCCCCAACATATTTTCCTCGACCGGTAACCTGCAAAACATCATCAGCTAATCCAACAATTGATGCTATCAATAAAGTAAACAGGGGCAGCCAGGTTTCGCTTCGAGATAAAAAATTTAATTTTCCTAACCACCAGGGATGAGAAAAATAAGAGAGAGCAAAAAATAAAAAGATAATAAAGAGTACCGAAACCCAAATTAATGCTCCCCCACCCCGAGGAACAGTTACCTCCCTTTCTTTATGCAAAGAATAAAAGACTTCTGCCTCTTCTCCGGTAATTGTTTTTTTTCTGGCCTCTTTTTTCCAAAATTTGAATTTATACAAAAGCTCAATTAGAAATGGTGCCAAAATGAAAGCAGTGGTGGCGGCTATTGTTGCCGAAACCAAAATTTTGATCACATTAAAGGTAAAAATACTCATAGACCGAACCCCGCCCTTTCCTTTCTTTTAGAAAGGGCGGGGCGAAGGTGAAGAAGAGAACGAAGTTCTCTTCGCCCGCCGAGTTTTAATTTATTAGCCAATTAATCAGTTTTTGCATTTCAGTAATCCGAGCCTCAACCGATTGAGTTCCTAAAATCACATTGATGAATTTACTTCCCTTTTTGTCTTCCAGAACTAAAAGCAGACAACCTCCGGCTTTCTCTGTATAGCCGGTTTTGCCTCCGATTATTTTAGTTCGTTGATCGGGAGATTCATCAAACAAAAATTCATTAGTGTTTTTCAATTCGGGCCCGTAAAGATTATATATGGGAGTAGAAAGAATTTCCCAAATTAAAGGTTTTTTTAATAATTCTTTGGTTAGCTTCACTAAATCGTTGGCAGTCGAATAGTTGAATTGGGTTGTGAATTTGTCTTCTTCAGGCTCCAGACCTGTTGAGTTAAAGAAACGAGTGTTTTCCAGATTCATTTTCTGGCTAGCCAAATTCATTAATTCCACGAATTTATCCTGATTCATTCCTTCATAATCATTCGCCAGGGCAAAGGCTGCATCATTACTTGATTCCATTAATAAAGGATACAGAAGATATTCTACGGAGTAGATTCTTCCAATTGCTAATTTCCCGAAATCCCCCTCTTGGGAAACTGCCTCTTTTGTTATCTCTATCTCCTTTGAAAGGTCATAATTTTCCAAAACAACAAAAGCTGTCATTAATTTAGTCAAGGAAGCGATCGGAAGAGGTTGATTAATGTTTTCATTAAAAAGAATCTTTTCAGCCCCGATTTCATCCAGTTTTACCGAAATAGCTGCTTTAACTTGGAGGTCGAGTTCTGGCTTTGGGGGCTTTGGCGAAATTTTCACAAAAACTATCTCTTCGAAAGGCTGAGAAATTTGGGCATAAAAATAATTTTCCAAGTTTTCCTGGAAAATATTTATCCCCCACCAAAAAGGCAAACTTAAAACAAAAGAGATTAAAAGAATTTTCAATTTCATTTCTTGGATTTCTTTTTTGGTTTAGTTTTAGGTTTCTTCCTCTTTTGTAAAAGAGAAAGTCTTTGGTCAATTCTTTCAGTATCTCTCGGGAAAGGAGTGGCTTCGCGGATATTCTCTAAACCCAAAAGCTGCTTTATGATTCTTTCAGCTCCCAAAGCAAAACCTCCTTCAGGTGGTATGCCATACTTAAAGGCCTGAAGATAAAAAGCAAAATCTTTAACGTCATTGCCCCATTTTTTGATATTTTTTACCAGCATTTCATAATCATTTATTCTTTGGCCACCGGTAATAATTTCCAATCCCCTAAAAAGAAGGTCAAAACTTAAGGTATAGTCTATGTCTTTTGGGTCAGGATAAGTGTAAAATGGTCGTTTTTTTGTCGGGTAATGAGTAATGAAAATAAACTCCGAGTTGTATCTATCCTTCGCAAATTTACAAATCTCCCTTTCGTCTTCGGGTTCTAAGTCCGGCTCTTTCCTGTTATCCCTACCCGTCCTTTCAAATATAATTTCCTGGGCACCCCTCATTTTTAGATGAGGAATTTTTACTTTTAAATCTGGGATTTCAGCATTAAACAATGACAGTTCTTTTTGACAATTTTTTTGAACGTCAGTAAATATACTTTTTATTAAAATTTCGCAAATATTCATCAAATCTTCCCAAGAGTCAATAAAAGCCATCTCAGTATCCAAGCTGGTATATTCGGAGAGGTGGCGGGTAGTGATGCTGGGTTCGGCCCGGTAAACATGGGTTACGGTGAAAACCCTCTCAAAGGCGCCGAGCATTATTTGTTTATAAAGCTGAGGGCTTTGGGCGAGATAGGCATCATAATCATAATAATCTATGCGAAAGATTTCCGCTCCTCCTTCCGCTGCCACTGGCACAATATTCGGCGATTGGAATTCAACAAAATCTAAATTTTTTAATGTCCTCCTGAAACTGTCAACAACTTCCGCACTAACCTTAAAAATTGCCTTAATTTTCTCATTTCTTATTGTTAATGGCCGGTAATCCAACAGGGTAGGCAAACTTAAAGTAGAAACCGAATCCTTATTTTTAAAATCAAAAGGTAGGACTTCTGATTTTACTAAAACTCTTATTTTCTCAGCCTGCAGTTCTACTTCGCCGGTTTCTAATTCCTTGTTTATCATTTTCGGAGGTCTTTTTTGGACTGTTCCTTCAATTTCCAAAACACATTCTTCTTTTATTTCTTTAACTAAATCAGGCTTCGAGACTATCTGAAGGATTCCTGACCTGTCTCTCAAATCTAAAAAAACTATTCCGCCGTGGTCTCGACGGGAATTTACCCAACCACAGACTCGAACTAATTTCCCTATATACTTTGGCGTTTCAATAGTTAGTAGTCTTTTTGTCATTTTTAGAAATTAGAAATTTTATTTAAGGTATCCTTTAATTTTTTCAACAATTTCTTGAGGAGTTCAAAGAGATAAATCTCTTTTCACCCTTCGCTCAATAGTTGCTTTATTTTTGCAACT
>CAZWDF010000043.1:0-8127 GCA_964632335.1 uncultured Candidatus Saccharibacteria bacterium
GGGCCCAGCAAAATCTGATCCAGCATAGGAAGTGCCACCAGGCCACGTTTTCTCAACGACCCTCGTGATATCCTTAGCCTTCAGCCCTAGCTTGGCAAGCGGCCGTGCTGCTTGCATGGGCAACTGATTAACGGTGCAAGCGGGATAAGCTCTTATAATCGTCTCTAGCATCACGAAGGTTTTTCCCAGTTCCTGAGTAATCAGATGAGCCCTTTCCGTTGTCCCGGCCCAGCAACGGAGGAAACCGTGTCTACCCTCCAGCACATACGGGGTACTGGTAGCTCCGGCTTTGGCAAAGACAGCGGATAAAACGCCAGTCCGAGCGCATACCCCCGCCTCAAACGAACTCTCCATTGTTCCAGCCCACCACACCTCATTAGGAACCCCTGGAGCCAGGCTAGCAGCATAGCCCAGAGCATGGGTAAGGCGATTTACATCGAGTTTCAATAGTTTTCCTGCCGTGGCCCCGGCGCCGACCGTACCCATAATGGGCCCCGGGCGGAAGGCAGCCATTGCCATAGGGTAAACGCCTTTTGAAATACGACCCATTATCTCATACCCAACTACGATGGCTAAAAGTGTCTCTTCCCCCGAGGCTCCCTCCTGCTCCCCGACAGCGAAGGCCGCCGGTATCATCATGGTGCTTGGATGCCCCGCAAAGGCCGTGTCCGCTTGGCCCATGCTATGGACCAACACACTATTTGCCTGAATAGCATCGAATAGAGAAGCCTTTACGCTGCAGCCGAATACTGTGAATCCCCCTGGATTATTCTTGGCAATCTCTATAGCGATTCGAGAATGAGGCAGTTCTCGGCCAGCATAGGCACAGCTCAGCGCGTCCAGTATCCTGGTCTTGGCTAGCTCCCTCACGGCCTCCGGTAAGTCAGCATAAGTTAAATCATGCACAAACTTCGCTAGATTCCTTGTAATACCTGCCTCTTGAGCTCCGCTTGCCGTTGCCATCTTCTACCTCCTTTTAGATACCCACGGGCAGAGCAAGTGGAACTCCGCCCTTCGGGTTCTTTACGCATAAGAGACACTTACGCTCTTTTTAGAAACCTCTCAAAAGAACATTAACCAGGACTGGAATTAGTCTCTCATCTCCACACGGCCTCGCCAGTAAGGACTGCATACCTTATTCAAAAGCTTTGTCATATGCTGTATTCTTACAGCCACGCTGTCTACCTAATATTAGCGCTTTCCCTCTTTTATCTCTTTCTTTAAATTTTCATCAACCCAAGCGTACCGAAATTGGCCATTAACATAATAGTACCCTATAGTATTCTCGCCTTGGTAGCCCTTTACCCATGGCCACCATACAGTGTATAGATAAGACAACGGCAATTGTATCGCATAAGCTTGGTCTAAGGCGTATACTGATATATCCTTAGATAGTTGTGCTCGCTCAGAGCGATTTTCAATCAAGTCAAACGACCATAATTTGTTAAATTTCTGATTAATCCATGGATCGTTAACCAAGCTTAAGTTGTTTGGACCCCCTGGGATAAATTCTAGAAAACTGATGGCATTGCCGGTACCTGTAACTCCGCAGATCATTTCCTTATATGTGTGGCCTATCCGCATAGATTGATAGACAGCATACTCTTTCAAATCGATCGTTATGTCAACGCCGATCTTTGCCCACTGCTCTTTAACTATGGACAGTATATCTGCCATTGCTGTATAACCAAGTAAACTGGTCTTAAAGCCTTTGGGATAGCCAGCCTCGGTCAGAAGCTGTTTTGCCTTCTCTGGGTTATATTGAAACAGCTCCCTAGTTGACTCGGGGAGTTCCTTAAGAGAAGTGTAGTAGTTTCCCCATTCCGCTGTTGGTGGTATCGGCCAAGTTAGCACTTCAGCGTTACCTTTATAGTACTCGTCTTTTATCGAAGTGAAGTCTATTGCCATGTGTAAAGCTCGCCGGACCCTGACGTCATCAAATGGTTGTCGCTCGCCAAGCCTCCCCTGAATCACGTAGACGCCTGTGCCTAGGGAACGCGTATGCAGCAACTCAGGGTAGCTCGCTAACAGCTCGTCTCCTTGCTCCCACGAAATACCCGATAACAAATCAATCTTACGAGTCCGTATCGCTGCTAACCGAGTAGAAGCATCTGCTATAGTCAGAATCCTTACGTCATCTAGATAGGGTAATGTATTCTCCGGGTGGAGGGGATCCTTCATCCAATAATTTGGATTCCTGATGAATGACAAAGAAGACCCCGGAACATAATCCGTGAGCATAAACGCTCCCGTGCCACAAGAAACCTTCCAATCTCGCATGTCTCCGTATTTCTTGACGACTTCAGGCGGCACTATAGCAGCGTATCCAAACAGACTTGGCAATGCGTTTGGAGTGGGTAATTTTTCATCGTGACCCTTGACGACAACCGTGTACTTATCGGTCACTGTTGCCGAAGCGAACCACACTCCTCTGCTTGTCTTTATATAGGACACGGGTACTTCGGCCCATACCCGCCTGATAGTAAAGGCCACATCTTCCGCGACAAGCTCTCTGCCGCCTACGAGTCGACTAGCCTCGCTGTCCGGGTTAAGTCCATAATGAACACCTTTCCGAATGTGTATGACCACAGTGTCGGGGTCGGGAAACTCCCAACTCTCTGCCAATGCGCCTATCTCAAAGTCTGGGATCCAAGTAGAGACATCCCACCCAGCCTCACCGGTACCAGCTCGTCCCCTTGTCCAGTTACCCGTCCACAAGTTATCGTTGGTGAGATTGAGAGTTAAAGCATAAGCCCGGCTGGTATAAGCATCATCAAAGCCCACCGGGTCCGTACTTGAAGCGAATACAAGCACTCCACCATACTTTGGTCTTTCTACCCATTTTTCAACCTTTGTTCCGTCCAACTTCGTTAGCACTACCTTCACCATTCCCTCCGCTGTGGTAGCAGTTGGTGTTGTGGTTGGCGTAGCTGCTGGGGTTACAGTAGGCGTCGGTGTAGGCGAGGCTGCCGGGGCGCATGAGGGCAACAACAGAGCTAATACCATCAAGCAACTCAGTACCAGCCAAGCAATTCCTCTTGTCATTTTCCCACATTTGATTTCATCACTGTACATCAACCCGTCTCCTTCTATCTTCTTTGGTTATTCGTTTGCGCAACTACAAAGGCACTAACTCGTCAGTTTACAAAACTCAGAAGACACCCCTCTAAAACTAGTCTCTGCTTTTAGGTGGCCTCATGTTCAGCTACAGTCCGATAGCTTTGTGTTCGCCATAAACACCACGAAGCGTGTCACATATCTCACCGATAGTAGCGTACACCTTAACCGCATCTAATAGGCAGGGCACCAAGTTTACCCCCTCTTCGGCGGCTTCTTTAACCTGTTTAAGACAGACTCTCACCTTCTCATTGTCCCTTTCCTTCCTCAACTTCTTAACCTTCTTTACCTGCTTACGCTCTTCCTCAGGGTCTACCTTCCTAACCTCTATGGTTATGGGCTCGTCCACTACATACTTATTCACACCTACCACCACTCTTTCCCCACTCTCAACCCTCTTCTGCTCCTCATAAGCTGAGCGGGCGATCTCCCGTTGTTGGAAACCCTGCTCAATAGCAACTATAGCACCACCCATTGATTGAACCTTGTCAAAGATTTCTGTTGCCCTTTTCTCCAATTCATCGGTAAGCCATTCAATGTAATATGAGCCGCCTAATGGGTCTACAACATTCTTTACCCCACTCTCCTCGGCTACAATCTGTTGTGTTCTCAAGGCTACCCTTACCGCTTCTGCAGATGGCAGGGCTAATGCCTCATCATAAGAAGCCACCACGGCCCCAGATAAACCACCGAGTATTGCTCCCAGTAATTGAGTAGTCCCTCGTACAATGTTGTTCAAGGGCTGCTGCGCTGTAAACTGGCTGCCAGCTGTATAAGCAGTAACAACCGGCAGGGTATTAGCCTGAAACCTCTCTTTCATCATCCTGGCCCACATCCTTCTAATGGCTCTAAACTTGCATGCTTCCTCAAAGAGGTCCATCCCTGCACTGAGATATATACTTAAATGAGGAGCAAAATCGTCTACCTTTAACCCCCGGCCTATGAGCTCCTCTATATATGCCACTGCATTGGCCAGCATAAACCCCATTTCTTGAGGTGCCGTAGCTCCAGCCTGCCTCATATGAGACCCACAACAGGAAAGTGGACGAGCATATTTCATTTTGTTCCTGACACAATACTCAACGACATCACAGGCGAGCTTAACTGATGGCCCCGGCGGGAAGATTTGCGTGCCCCGAGCAATGAACTCCTTTAACGGGTCATTCTGCAGCCCAACGCGCACCTCTTCTAGAGGTATCCCCCGCTTCTCATTTGCTGCGAGTATCCAGGCTAATCCTATTGGACCAGTGGCATTAGCCAAGATACCAACTCCTATCCTATCCAAGGGAATGCCATCAATCATTGTCTCCCAGTCACCTAGGGAGTTAATACTAACCCCCTGCTTGCCTACCTCGCCTTCGGCTAAAGGATGGTCACTATCGTAGCCAATCTGTGTTGGTAAATCGGTGGCGGCACTTAGTCCCGTCGCTCCTTGACTGATCAAATATTTGAACCACTGGTTAGTAGTTTCAGGAGTGCCAAATCCAGCATACTGGGCTGAGCCCCGGGGGCTATCGCGATACATAACAGATTGCCCACCCCTGGTGAAAGGATATTCAGCCGGATCCCCCAACTTCTCACTGTAACCCCAATCACCTAGGTCGGTAGGCGTGAAAACCGGCTTCAATACTATCCCTGACCTAGTTACAACCTGCACCATTAACTAAGCCTCCATTTAGTAAAGTTTACGCCTATTAAAAATGTCCTTAGGTAAGACCCGCGTTTCCCAATCCGACAAAAAGAGCCGACGGGTTCTAAAGCTTGTCATTACCTCGCAAGTGCTTACGGGCCTAGCCCCCTCCCATCTTTTCTCTTTTCATGGCTTCGTCAATCCAAATGTACTTATGGAAATCAGGGGAATCGTAATAACCGATAGCGGTTTCACCGTGGTAATTCTTTACCCACGGCCACCAAATTGTGTGGTAATATGGTAGTGGCATCTGTACGTATGGGACAATCTCGCTAAGAGTATACAGCGTTATCTCCTTGCTGAGTCGATTTCTCACTGGGTCATCCGTCCCCCAGGACTTGATCTTTGCCCATCTCTCATTAATGTATGGATCGTTGACAATGCTATAGTTGCCTGAAATACCAGGCCTCAAATCTGTAAATATGTCAGCCGAACCAAGCCCCTTATAAGACATGAGCATTTCTTTGTATGTATGGGCCCGCCCCACAGAATCCCAAACACCAGCGTCTTTCACGTCAAGTACCAAGTCAACACCAATGGCGGCCCAGTAGTCTTTGATTACAGACAGGATATCCACATAACTCTGAGTAGTGACTATTTCGGTCTTAAAGCCTTTCGGATACCCGGCTTCAGCTAGACGCTGCTTTGCCTTGTCAGGGTGATATTCAAATAGCTCCCTGGCCGATTGGGGTAACTCGTTAAGCGGAGTGTAGGCATCTTTAAACATGGGCGCCATCGGCCACGTAAGTATTTCGGCCTGACCACCATAGTAGTCATTCTTTATGCTTTGAAAGTCTACTGCCATATGTAGCGCTCGGCGGACATTCACATTGGAAATGGGAAGCTCCGGCTTATCAACTCTCATATAAATCGCATACACGCTAGAGCCAAGTGACTGCTTCCATTGCAGCTCTGGGTTCGCCTTCAGCAGCTGGTTTCCGTCCTCCCAACCAATACCCCGAAGTGTATCTAACTTGCCTGTCCGCAACGCTGCGAGTCGCGTAGAAGCATCCGCTATGATCAGGAACTTGACGCTGTCCAAATACGGTAAAGTATTACCTGGGTGAAGGGGGTCCTTCATCCAATAGTTGGGGTTCTTTGCGAAGGTCATAGAGCTCCCTGAAACATAATCTCGCAGGACATATGCTCCTGTACCACAGGAACTTTTCCAGTCCCGCAGGTCTCCGTATTGTTTTACTGCCTCAGGCGGCACTATTTTAAGCAGATCAGATAAACTCCTAAATACCAGCGAAGTGGCGCTTATTTCGTTTTCGACGCCCTTAATAACGACCGTGTATTTATCAGTCGCTGTCGCCGATCGAAACCACCCTGGGAAGGAATTCTCACCTGCGTAAGCTGTGGGAGTCTTAAAGATCCGATTAATGGAAAAGGCCACATCCTCGGCAACAAGCTCCCTGCCATTTACGGGTGGCTTATCATGCCAGCGAACCCCTTTTCGAATGTGATATATTATGGTTTCACTGTCTGGTATCTCCCAACTCTCAGCCAAACAGCCCGTCTCTATCTTTGCAATGAAAGTTGTTATGCCAAAATCAGTCTCGCCGGTGCCTGCTGGCCCCTTTGCCCAGTTTCCTATCAGCAGGTCCTCATTAACGAGGTGCATAGAGTAACAAAACCAAGGCCCACTGAAAGCATCATCAAAGCCAATCGTTCCTGAGATAGAGTCGACAAACGCCCCACCATATTTGGGAACTTCTATTGCCGGCGTTGCTGTTGGGGTTACTTCGGGCGTCGTTGTCGGTGGCGCTGTTGGTGTTACGGGTGGTGTTGTTGTTGGTGCTGCTGCTGGGGCACATGACGCCATTAAAAGTGCTATCCCCATTAAGCAAATCACCACCGCCCCTACTATTTTCTGTGTCATTCTCCTTTCTCCTTTCTCCTGTGTTTGAGCCACATAATCACCTTTCGTCTCCTTCTCTATCAACCCAAATTTGTCATTTATGACCGACATTATTCAAGAAATAATATACCTGCTCCACACTTGCTGTCAAGTGATCGTGTTCTTGGGTTCTCCTCGTTTCGTGTTGATACCCTTTTTAATCCTTGATATAATATGAACGATATGATACAACGGATTCGTAGGGTATCGTTTTTCCTGTTCTGGGATAAGGTTAAGAGAACCCTCTGGGCTAGCGGAATTATTTTGTTTATCTGCCTTCTGAATCAAGTTGGACTGATATACCCCATTTTGCAATCCTCGTTCCAAATGGGTATCCAAACCTATTCTATTATTGACGGTATTCTTACCCCACTTGGTATCTTGTCCCTTGTTACATATATAGTAAGTTATTTTTTTAATCGCAGACGCAAATTTGGTTATGCCTTTGCTAAAAGCCGAAGGAATATCAATTACTGATTCTGAGGCTTTTACCGATAAATATCCAAATATAATCGCCGCAAGTAAATAGCCTACTAATTGCATTAAGGCAAGTAGTTTATCCATATCAAGACAACCTTATATGCCTTCCCCGTCTGTCCTGGACTATATCGGCCCCTAAATCGACCACTCGGCTTCTGTGAACTCTCGGCTGTGAGATTCTAGACTTTCTATGTCCTGCAAAGTGACCTCGCGTCTCTGAGGCTGATTGAATCCGTATTATCGGATGATGTAATTCCAGACTAGGCTTAACCTCGGTTATGGTAATGGTTGGCTTGGCTGAAGCCTTCACCACATCCAACCAGTTCTTATGCTCAAACTTGATGCCTGATTTCTCGGCTGGAGTGTGTCCGTCTAACCCCTCATGGGGACGCATGAAGTTGTACCACATGAGCCAGCCGTTAAGTATCTCATCGGCTGACTCTTTAGACTTCAAGCCCCGCATTACCTTTGTCCGGTCTTTGAGGCTTCCATGGAAGCGTTCTATAAGCTCTTTGGCTGGCTCAGAAGTCAGCGTCTTGGCTCGTATGTGCTTGGTGTCAGCACCGAAGGCAAGCTCTATCCCGTCTATGTAGCCAGCCAACTGGTCAGTGACAATCATTCTGGGAGTCTTACCTGCTCGCTGTGAGGCTTCCATTACCAGAGCATAGGCGTCCCGTGTGCCTCTTGTCTGTGATATACGGGAAGCTAGAAGGAATCTGGTCTTGGCATCTATAATGTCCCAAAACCAAGTATTCTTACCGTTCACCTTGATTACGGTCTCGTCGGCTACCCACACCTCACCCACTTGTGGCTTATAGGTGTCAGCCTTATTAACGGCTGACTGGGTATAGCGTTGAATCCAGCCGTAGACGGTTGAATCAGACGGATAGACACTATACTGCTGTTGGAGCTGTCGGCGGATAGCGTTAAGGCTCATGCC
>CAZWDF010000044.1:0-8035 GCA_964632335.1 uncultured Candidatus Saccharibacteria bacterium
GTTTTTTTAAACATCGAAATAAATCGAAGATTTATTGAAGATTGAAATGAATTGAAAATTCATTGGACATTTTCGCTTACTCTTTTAACTTCTTCTCCAAAATTTTTACTAAATCATTGATTTTTACTCTTTCTTGTTTCATTGTGTCGCGATTCCGAATGGTTAAATCATCTTGTTTTAAGCTTTCAAAATCCACAGTTAAACAGAAAATGGTAGCAATTTCATCTTGTCGGCGATATCTTCGGCCGATTGAACCAAGCTCATCGTATTGACAAACAAAATGGGGTTTTAACAATTGATAAACTTCTTTTGTTTTTTTGACCAATTCGGGTTTGTTCCTGACCAAAGGCAAAACCGCAATTTTAATTGGCGCAATTTTTTTATCCAATTTTAATAAAATTTCGACTTCTTTGGTTGCTTTTGTGGTTTTTGTTCTCCCACCAGCAATTTCTTGATAGGCATCGCATAAAAAAGCAAAAAGAGATCTTTCTACCCCGACTGAGGTCTCAATAATATGAGGAAAATATCTTTCCTTAGTTTCCTCATCAAAAACCGAGCGTAGCGAAGGTGAAGATGAGCGAAGCTCATCGACATATCTCAAATCCTTTCCCGAATGTTTCGAATGATTAGACAAATCCCAATCTCCTCGATTATGAATTCCTTCAATTTCATGCCAACCAAAAGGAAATTTATATTCTATGTCAATTTGCCTTTTTGCATAATGGGCTCTTTCTTTTTCTGGAATTTCCCTAATTCTTAGATTTTCCTTTTTAATTCCTAATTTTAAATACCAATTTATTCTTTCATTTAACCAATAATCAAAATATTTTCCGGCATCTTTTGGGTGGCAAAACCACTGCATCTCCATTTGTTCAAATTCTCGGGTTCTATAAATAAAATCCTTTGGAGTAATTTCATTTCTAAAAGCTTTTCCAATTTGGGCTACCCCGAAGGGGATTTTCAACCTCATTGAGTTTAAAACATTCTCAAAATTCATATAAATTCCCTGACAGGTTTCGGCTCTCAGATAAGTAACAGCCGCTTCATCTTCTACTGGTCCAACAAAAGTTTTCATCATTAAATTAAATTTTCGTGGCTCCATTAATTCCCCGCTACATTCTGGACATTTTTTACCCTCTATTTCATTAGCCCTAAATCTTTTATGACACCCTTTACATTCAACCAACTCATCGGCAAATCCAGCGCTCAGGTGTCCAGAAGCTTGCCAGACCTTGGGCGACATTAAAATTGCGGCATCCAATCCAACAATGTTCTCGTGATTCTTTGTCATTTCATCCCACCAAGCCTTTTTGATATTATTTTTCATTTCCACTCCCAAAGGTCCAAAATCATAACCAGAACCAAAGCCACCGTAAATTTCTGAAGAAGGAAAAATAAACCCTCTTCTTTTAGCTAAAGATATAATTTTTACCATTAAATTTTCCATTCTTCTATTTTACCTTATTTTTTAAAAATAAAAAGGCGTTTTGAAACGTCTTTCTTTTCTTATTCGTATACCCGAATCGCAATGAAGGCGAAGAGAACTTCGTTCTCTTCTTCACCTCAGCCAAAGCTTCGGTGGGTTAAGAAAAGATTTATCTCTTCGACTATTCGTGCTAATTCGTAGTGTATTATTTATACCTCAGTGCCTCTAAAGTATTCATCCTTGCTGCTCTCCTGGCTGGAAAGATTCCAGAAAGAATGCCAACTAAAGTAGAAAAAACGATAATAAAAATAATAAACCAGAAAGGAGTATAAAATAGAGATACTGCCTGACCTCCCAACCCCCGGGCCAACATATTAACGATGGCATTTAAAGAATGGGAGATTAAAAAATTTATTCCAATTCCTCCCACTCCTCCTAAAAAGGCAATAGCCATCGATTCAAACAAAAACATCCTTTCAATGTCTCGATTCGAAGCTCCAATTGCCTTCATAATTCCGATTTCATTTGTCCTTTCCAAAAGAGTAACCGTCATCGTGTTTGCCATTCCAATTGCGGCCACAATCAAAGCCACCACTCCAAAGGTTCCTAAAATAATCTGAATTGCCCTGAAGATTTTATTTGCCTCGTCCACCGTGTCAGATAATGAAGAAACTATAAAACCCATCTGGGCGAGCTTTTCGTTTGCCCCGGCAATGAATTTAGCCTGACTTACCTTAACTTTAATTTGAGAAAATTCGCTGATTTTCAAATCCTTTAAGGTACCAATTGGAATATAGGCATAACTAATTATTTCATCATCGATTATTCCGGAAATTGAATAAGGTTCCTCCATCTCTAACGTTTCTATTCTCTCTTCTCCGGTCTCAGTTATTTTGGTCAAAAACAAACTAACTTTTACTTCGCTATTAATTGCCTTTTCCCCTTCGAGATTAAAAGATTCGGCCAGAGCTGAAGAGATAACCACTTTCTTCTCGTCTTCTTTTCCAAAAAGTTTACCAATTTTGGTCACAATTCCTCCTAACCTGAAATAAGAGGGGTGACAGATATTAAAGGTGGTATCTGAGGTTAAGGAACCTAAACTGATTTGGCCTGGCAAGATAGCCAAAGGACTAACCTCTTCCGTGTTCTCAATTTTAGAAATTTCGGAAAGCTTTTCTTCAGTCAAGGGAAGAATTTCAGGGTCGGGAGTAGTCACATCCAGAGTTAAAAGGGCTTCGGCAGTGGTAATTTGTTCTAACATCGTCTTTTGAAGGCCATAGCCAAGGGAGACAAAAATTAAAATCGCCCCAATCCCAACCCCCATTGCCGAAATGGTTAATCCAGTCCTGGCTGGCCTAGTGGTGAATGTTCTCAGAGAAAGTTTAATTAAGTTTTTTAAATCCATATTATCTTAATAAGGCTAATTCCAATTTCCGAGCAAAATTTCTGGCCGTTCTCCTGTTCAATCCCACCCCTCCCCCCTTGAAAGGAAGGTCAAGGCGTCTTTGAAACTCCTTTCCGTCGATTTTTCCTTCCGACCTCAACCTGATGAAGTTATCCAATCTATTCAATTCTTCTTCTTTCTTTAGGGAGCCCTCCCAGCTTTCTAAGAGAAATTTTCTCAGATTCCTCACTCTAATATCAATTTCGGCCAAGGGCTGCTCCGTTGGAATTTCCTCTTTCAAAAATTCGCTTTCGGATAGCACCCTTTCTATTTTCTGGCTAAAGCTTTCGGCTGTCTGGCGATAAAGCCCTACTCCTCCTTTCTCAAATGGTCTATCTAAAATTTCCCTAAATTGGGCTTCGGTAATTTTCCCAAACATTCTCTTTTTAATTCCCCTTTCTAATCTTCTAATCACCGGCCTATCAAAAGAAGTTAAAAGATACTGAGCAAAGGCTCTCGGCTGCAAAAGGGGTTTTGCCCTGAGAGGAGCCTTCCTGATCACTCTCATTCCCTCAAAGGGGCCAATTTGTTTTCTTTTGGGATTGGTCACCTCCCTGACAATTCTTCCATCTTTCATGTGGAAGACTCGATGAGCGTAATCTAAATAGAAGGGATCATGGGTAACTAAAATTACAGTTTTAGTAAGCTTTTCATTTATTTCGCTTAGGGTATCCATGACAATCTTTGCTGAAACTGAATCTAAATTTCCCACCGGCTCATCAGCCAATAAAATTGGGGGATCATAAATTAGGGCTCTGGCGATGGCTACCCTTTGCTGTTGACCTCCCGAAAGTTCAGGAGGATAACGGTTGGCTAACATCTCTATTGCCAATTTTTTTAGTAAGGATTCTGCCTTCCCTGAACTCACTCCCGGAATTAAACCTCCGAAGATGTTTGGTAAAAGCACATTATCTAAAACTCTCAAAGTGGGAATCAAATTGTAAGCCTGAAAGACCATCCCGATTTTCAATCTTCGGTGGCTCACCATTTCCTCCTGACTGAACTCTGAAAGTGCTTTCCCGTAAACAAGAATTTCTCCTCGGGTTGGAGTTTCCAACCCGGCCAGGCAATAAAGCAAAGTTGACTTTCCGCAGCCTGAGGGACCATAAAAAATAATGTATTCTCCAGAATAAATCTCCAAACTAACATCGTCTAAGGCTACGGCCTCATTACTCTTTCCCAGATTATAAATCACTGACGAATTTTTAGCTTGGATTATCGGTTCCATTATTTGCAAATCTTCTTTATTTCTTTAACTATTTGGGCGGGAGTATAATCTGCCTTGACTAAATATTTAACTGCTCCCAAAGATAAACCTTTTTTTATATCTTCTCTCTGACTGAGGTTAGAGATGATGATTATTGGCAAATTTTTTAATTTCTCATCATTTTTTATTTCTTTTAATATCTCAAATCCCTCCCTCATTGGCAAAATAATATCTAAAAGAATCAAATCCGGCTGGCTTTCTCTCAATTTCTCAAAAGCCATCTCTCCATTAGTTGCCTCTTCCACTTCAAATCCTTCCTCCCTTAATTTGGTGGCATAAATATCCATTAAAAATTGATCGTCTTCGACAATTAATATCTTTTTCATATTATATCCCCAGTCTCTTAACCCAGCCGAAGATTTGTCCAAATTGGGAAATCATAATCTGAACGATTGTTCTCCTTTGCTGAGGAGTGAGCATGGTATAATCTTTTGAAATGGCGACATTTTCTGAAGGATCTGTTGATTCCACTCTAAACCCATAGACCTGGCCCGGTTTAAGGACGGGGATGACTACCGTATGTTTTTGAACCAGGGTTTTATCTAAGAGAGTAGATTTTACCAATTCTTCTCTCCAGGTTACTCCTTCAAGATAGTAAACCCTTGAGCTCGAGAATTCGTTGGTCAGCCAAATAATGATTGTCTGAACAGTGTCTCCTCGGGGAGAAATGGCAACTGAAGTTCTGACCTGGGAAATCTCCGGAGGAACGGTATCTTTGCCGGTGGAGAAAGTAAGGGTTGGAGAGATGGCTTCATTTCCCATTTCATCTCTGGCTTTAATGAAGAAGGAATAATCGGTGTTTGATTCCAGTCCTTTCAAGGAAATGGTGTGCTCTCTAAGATAGGAAATATCTTCCAATTCTTTCTTTTCTCCGGTCCTTAAATTAGTATACTCAATCTTTGTGGCTGATGGTAAGTTTGTTCTCCAGGAAATAGCAACTTCGCTTTCAGTTACTATTTGTAAAGTAATATCGGAGATTTCTAATTTCAGGCTTAAAGTTTCGAAGGTTTTATTCTCACTTTCGGCAACCGGCCCAACTAAGGGTTTTGACCTGACCTGGTAATAATATATGGTGGCTGGTTCAAGACCGTTGATTTCAACTTGGTGGAGGGTAACCATTTCGTCTGGATAACCAGAAATTATACTATATGGCTCATCTTTAGTTGGATCATATTTATCTTCAGTAGCATAAGCCACTAAAGAGTTAGCTTTCTTATCAGTTAACCAGGTAATTTTAGCAGTTGTCTGGCTGACTTCAATCTGAGGATATCCTCCAGCAATAGATGGGGCAGAGACCATTCTTTCTGCTATTTCATTAAAGACCTCGCCAATACTAGCAGAGGAAAATTTGTCAAACAATTGGGATATTTCTTCCCTTAAAGGAGCCGCTTCTTCAACTAACGGAGGAACTTCAGCTACCCCTAAGGTGGTCAGAGTTAAATCATCTGATTTGCCTTGATTTCCGGCTGAATCATAGGAAATGGCTTGGAAATGATAGGTTGTCCCGGGATTTAAATTTGTCAAAATCACCTTATGGGATTTGACTCTTTCTTGGTGGTTACCGGCTAAGAAACCATATTCTGAAGTCTGTCCATAGGTTACCAGGGAGGAACTTCCTTCACTTGTCTCCCAGCTAATGGTAGCTGAAGATTGAGTAAGACTTAAAACCTCAACCTTGGTCAACAGTGGTGGATAAACATCAATGGATATTCCTCCCCCACCACCAGTAATTACCACTTCACCCGGGGTTTTGGTTGTGGTAAAAGTGTATCCTTGACCCGAATTATCATTCTGGGCTGAATTATTTGAGGCATCTTTAGAAATGACTTTGTAATAGTAGGCTGTTTCTTTGGTCAAGCCAGTTATTGTTACTGAATGTTGGATGGTTAAAGTGGTGTCTTCAGTTGTCTGGCTGCCATAAGAAATTGTAGTTCCGTAAGCTACCTGAGAAGTGGCCAATTCATTTGTCTGCCAGGTGATGACGGCTGAAACATCTCTAATCACGGCAGTAGTAACATTTGAAATTGTAGGAGCAGTAGTGTCAGAGATGGTGGTGAAAGTGTAGCCTGCGCCATTGTTATCGTCTATTGCCTGGTTAGAATTGGCATCGTTCGACCTCACCCGATAATAATATTTGGTCTGGCCGGTTAAACCGCTCAGAGTAACCGTGTGAGAAGTGACTCTTTCTGAGGCGTTACCACTGGTAGAACCATAAGAAGTAGTAATACCATAATCAACCAAAGAATTGGCATTTTCATCGGTGGTCCAGGTAATAGTAGCTTGGGTAATAGAAATACTAGAAGAAACCTGGGAAATAATTGGCGGTACGGTATCTGCTCCAGAAGAAGTAGTAAAGGTATAGCCATTTCCTGAGTTATCAGCTGTGGCCAGATTGCCGTATTGGTCAGCTGATTTAATTTTAAAATAATAAGTAGAATTTTGGGAAAGGTTAGTCAGGGTAACCGAATGAGAAGTAACTAAGCCAGATGAGCCCTGTTCAAGGGTAAAGTTCCCTTGGCTGGTTGAATAACCAATAGTGGAATCAGAAGCTTCATCAGTGGTCCAGGAAATTTTAGCTGAAGAAGAAGTAATATTGGTAATTCCGGTTTGAGAATCAAAGGTAATAGTTGGAGGTGTGGTATCTCCTTCAGGCGGCGGCTCTGGAGCTTGAGAAGTAGTAAGAGCAGTAGCACAAGGTGAAGAAGCCATATTGCCTGCTGCATCCTGGGATTTTGCCTGGAAATAATAACTGGTACTGGGCGAAAGACCTACTAAAGTGACTGAATGACTGGTGTCGCTGTCAGCTGAATTGCCTTGAGTGAATCCATAACCAGTGGTTGAACCATAATCAACTAAAGAGTTGGCTAATTCATTTGTCGTCCAAGTAATAGTGGCAGTGGAAGAAGTGACTGAGGTGACCGGGCAGGAAAGATTAGAAATGGTTGGCGGAGTAGTGTCAGTTGGTTGTAAGGTGGTGAAAGTATAATCAGCAGTAGAAGCAGTGTTTGAGTTTTGGTCAGTGGCTTGAATCTGGAAGTGATAGGTTTGACCAGGAGTCAGACTGGATAGAGTTGTCAAATGATTAAGATTGTAATTGGTTTCAACGGCTGATGAACCATAGCTATCAGTTGGGCCATAATTGACATTACCAGTGGCATATTCATTAGTGATAAAGACAATATCAACTGAAGCTGAAGAAAGGTTTCTGACATCAGTAGAACGGGTAAAGGTAATGGTTGGAGCAACCGTATCCTGAGTGGTTTTAAAAAAGTAATAATCCCCTCCATTGTTATCAGTAGCAGTATTACTATTTTCAGTTGATTCAACATAGTACCAATAAGTTGTTCCTTGAGTTAGGCCGGTCAGACTTACCGAGTGACTGGTCACTAAGTCAGCCGTAGCTTTGGTCGAAGAGCCAGAAAGGTCAGCATTGATTGAATAGGCAACAGATGAAGAGGAAGCAATGTCAGTTATCCAGATGATGGTGGCAGTGGTGTTGGTGACAGTGGAGGTAGTGGTACCAGAGATGACAGGGCCAGGATTGGTAGTAAAAGAGTATCCAGTTGCCCAGTCAGAGGTGTTATTGGAAGAATCTGTTGATTTGACCCGGTAGTAATAAGTGGTATTAGGAGTTAAACCAGTTAAGACAACAGAATGGTTTAAAACATAGCTGGAAACGCCGGTTTCAGTTGAATAGGATTGGTCAGTTGAGTAACCAACAGTAGAGTCAGATAATTCATCAGTGGTCCAGGTAATGACCGCGAAAGTGGTATTTTTTTGGGAGGTATTAACATTGGAAATAGCTGGAGGCAGAATATCTGAACCGCCGGCGCCATCAGGGACATCGCCACTGGGAGGGACAACGCTTGACCACTGGGAAATATTGTCGTTGTTATCT
>CAZWDF010000045.1:0-7945 GCA_964632335.1 uncultured Candidatus Saccharibacteria bacterium
AGCCGGGTCAGGTTGTAAATTTATCTTTTGATTGCTTTCCTGTGATACTTGTTATTATTATTTTCCAAACCCTGACAGTCTCTATTTTTTCTTCACTAATACTCCCAGCTTGATCTGAGTATTGTTTTATGATTATATTTAATGCTTCTCTTTTTTCTTTAATGCCTAGTAATTCCTGAATATGGCCATAACCTATCACAGTTTGAAACGAGAATGACCAATTACAAGGGCTGCTCTCATCAGGCAATACTTGAACTCCATACTCAAACTCGAAACATACCTCATTATTTGCATGGATATAATCCAGTTTCTTGCCTTTTTTGGTAGTTTGATGACAACTTATGTTAAAGCAGCGGCTAAAGAAAAGGAATTAGTTGAAAAGGAAATTAAAAAAGGCCTTTTGGGCCGAGGAGAAAGGGTGATTTTAATTTCTTTAGCGATGCTTCTTGGTATTTTTAATCTTTCTTGGATGCTTTACCCGATTGTAATCTTAGCTATCTTCTCAAATCTTACTGCTATCCAAAGAATATATTTAACCCTCAAGTAATTTCACACCAGGCCAGAATCAGAGAGTCAGGACCAACTAAAACGCCGAGGACATTATCAATTAAGTTCACAAAAGCAACCTCGGTATTCTCAAGCTCTCTCTCAACCATCTCTTTCAATCTTTGAGCCCTCTCTAAATTGTCGCCGTGGGTAATTGCTATCAGAATTTTTTTATTTTTTAGTCGCAATTTTCTAGTCTTTACAGTCAGTTCCTGGAATAAGGCAGTTGGAATATCTTTTGCTCCAGCTTTGATGCCAATAGCTTTTATCAATCCCTTTTTGACTCCGAGTATTGGCCTAACTCCGATTTTTTGCATCCTTCTTACCCAATTTGCCAGAGTATGAGATATTCTACCTGAAGCTTCTAACCATTTTATTTCTTCAAGCATTCCATAAAGATAAATCTGAGGAACAAATTTTTCTAATTCTTTGACAATTTCTTCGGCACCTTTGCTTTGCTCAATTAAGTTAACTGCTTTTAGAACCAGCAGCCCTTCACCGGAAGTAATATTCAAGGAATCAACAATCAAAATTCTTTCTTTTTCTTCGGGCGTTAAAAGGTTTTTAGCCTGGACTGCTGAATTATAAGTACCAGAAAGTTTTGAGGTAAGAGTAATACAAAGAATTTTATCGAAACTTTCTAACTGTTTTTTAAAGGCATCTAAAAAATCTTTCGGCGAGGGCTGGGAGGTTTTGCCAAAACTTTTAATTCCTCGCTTTTCTGCCTCTCTCATTTTCTGGAAAGTGTTTTTGCCGGGTAAATTTTCTATCTCTGGCCAATCCATTTTTATCGGAGCAGCAGCCATCTGATATTTTTCGATTATTTCTTGAGGCAAATCCGCCCCTTCATCAATAACTAAACCAATTTTTTTCATGTTGATTTTTTAAATTTACCCAGTAGAGCAACTTCGACTCGCTTCGCGATATTAAGGTTTTCTTTCAGAAAACCCTGTCGAAGTTGTCATACTGGGTTTAAATTTTGGCTCTGTTCCCGCTTTTAGTCTTTCTAAGTTTTCTCGATGGGCCCACCAGATAAGACCAAATAAAATAATTCCTAAAATAAAATAAGCTAAAGAAAAGGAGGAAAACCAGAGAATTAGAGGAAAGAAACTTGCCGCCAAGAGGTTAGTAAAACTCATGATTTGGGAAATAGCTAAAACTAAAAGCCAAATAAAAAGAAAAATCAAAAGAATTTTCCATTCCAAAAGGAAAAATAAAACCCCGCTAGTGGTTGCTACCCCTTTTCCTCCTTTAAACTTAAGCCAGACCGGAAAAACGTGGCCCAAAATTGGGGAAATGGCAACTAAAACTATTTTCCAATCAAGGCTCAAAAAATTAATGGCTAAATAGGCCGGGACTGCTCCCTTCAGGACATCTAAAATAGCGGTTAGAGCTCCCCATTTGGAACCCAAGGCTCTTAAAACATTTGTTCCGCCAATGTTGCCTGAGCCTATTTTTCTGATATCTATTCCTTTAGCTTTGGAAATCAAAAGACCAGAAGGAATAGAACCTAAGAGATAGCCAAAAATTATTAAAAGAATCAGATTAAGCATACGAAATGGCATTTTCGAAATGAGAAATTTCGACCTTTTTATTTGGCACTATTTTAATTCCAATAACATCAATCTGCCATTTAGAATTCAAAGGAATTTTCTTTTTCATCAACCAACTCTCAGCCGTTTTTACTAATTTTCTTTGTTTCCAAAAATCAACTTTTTCCTCCGGATTTATCAACGCGACCCGGCCGCGTAGTGTCTTAACCTCAATAAAACTAATTATATCAGATCTTTTAGCAACAATATCAATCTCTCCCTTCTGAGGATTCTCAGGAATTCTAAAAAAGTAATTCTTATCTAAAATTTGATAACCTTTATTCCTTAAATAATCTTCAGCAATTCTCTCGCCCCAGTTACCAACTTGTTTCGAATTCATAATGGACCCAGGCAGAATCGAACTGCCATTTGCGCAATGCGAATGCGCCGTTTTACCGTTAAACTATAGGCCCAAGACTTGTTTTAACTCACTCAAAGAATTGATTTTCTTAAACGGGGCATTTTCAATTTTGTTCTTTCTGTCGATTAATATCACCTCCATACCTAAATTTTTAGCTGGGATTAAATCCCTTTCTATCTCGTCGCCAACCATTAAAGTTTCTTCTGGTTTGACTTTCAATTTATTTAAAACTACTAAAAAGGCTTTTGGGTCGGGTTTTAAAAATTTAGTTTCTTTAGGGGTGAAAATTTTGGCAAACTTTTCCAAGCCCAAACTTTCAACTATAAATCTGGCATTAGCCGATAAAATTGCTTTCTGAAATGGTAGAGCAAAGATTTCTTTCGCATCGTCATAAAGTTCAAAAATAATGGTTTTGCTAAAAAAATCGGCTAAGTTTTTAATCACCTCTCTTTCTGGTTTTTCAACAAATTTTTTAAAAAGTTTCTCGCTAAAATCTAACCAATTTTTAGCCAAACCCAATAAGCCAGCAAATAAAGAAGCGAAAGATTTTATTTCTTCCGGATTCTCAATTTTAATTCCGAAATTTTCCAAAGCCAAAAAGAACTCCTTTGGGTCAGGTTGTTTTAAATAAGCTAAAGTCCCCGAAAAATCAAATAAAATTAACTTTGGTTTCATAGTCGGGCTGCTGGGATTTGCACCCAGGCTAAATCCTCCCGAAGGACTCGTGCTACTATTACACTACAGCCCGTTATTAGGTTACCCAATATTTTTTCTTTGTCATTTCATCTCTTTTCATTCCTAGTTTTTCCCTTTCTTTCCTGGCTTTTTGAGTTAAAGAGCTTAGCTCCTTTTCGGATAACTTTCCCAATTTTTTAACCTCCTTCTCTAAAAATTCTTTATTGTTTTTCTTTGGGTCTTCAAGGACATATCCAAGTAGGACATCCAGGATTTGTCCTACCCCAAGGCCTGGCTGAATCTCCAAAATTTTCATCACATCGTTTCCATTTAATTTGAGCATTTTTACTGAAATCGGGTCTTGAGAAACTTTCTCAATAACATATTTTAAATGTCTCAGTTTATATGGCTCGGCTTTGGGAACTCCCGAACCAATTCGATCAGCCATCCTTACTTGTAATAGTTCTTCCATGTTTTCTGGCCCAACCTGGCGGAGCAACCTCCTGACTGAGGCATCGCCAACCTCTCCGGGATTATAATAAAAAAGGTGATATCTTACCAATTTGGCAATTTTCTCAATATCTTTTTTAGGAAATTTTAGGTGATTGAGAATTTGAATAGTCATTTTCGCCCCAACTATTTCGTGACCATAAAAAGTGGCATCCGGACCTTCACCTTTTTTCACCCGGGGCTTTCCGATATCGTGAAGTAAAGCAGCCAGTCTGACGTATTTATTAAAATGTTTTTGAGCAGCATATTTTAGAGAAAATAAGGCGTGTTCGTAGCATTCGTAAATGTGGTGCTTGTTTTGAGTTACTTTATAACCCTCCTCTAACTCTGGCAGAATATATTTTAAAAGACCCAATTCCCTCAAAAGCTCAATACCATCGGCTGCTCTCTCGGTCATAATAATTTTTAAAAATTCGTCTCTTATTCTTTCCCGGGAAATTGCCTGAAGCCAGGGAGAATTTTTCTTTATAGCTTCAGCCGTTTTTTCTTCAATCCGCCAGCTGGCGGATCCATCCAAGGTTACGGTAAATCTCACCGCCCTCATCATCCGGAGGGCATCTTCATTAAACCTCTCTTCCGGATTTCCAACCGCTCGAATAATTTTATTTTCTAAATCTTTCTGCCCAGCAAAGGGATCAATAATCTTTAATTTCCGAGCTTCCGTAGGAAGCGAAGGAGAAGAAGATGACGTCGTCATCTTCGCCTTCCAATTTTCAATTTTCAATTTTTTATCCTCTAAACTAAGTGCTATTGCGTTCACTGTGAAGTCGCGGCGGGCAAGATCCTCTTCAATTGTCTTTGCAAACTTTATCTCGTCTGGATGGCGTTTGTCAGTATATTTTGCTTCTTTCCGATAGGTGGTTATTTCGATTTCTTTTAATCTTTGGTTTTTGCTTTCTGTCTGAATCGTTACGGTCAAAAATTTATTTTCGTAAAAACTCTCCGGAAATATTTTTTGAATCTCCTCTGGTCGAGCTAAAGTTGTCACATCCCAATCCTCAGGGTCAACTCCTCTTAAAAAATCCCGGACACATCCGCCAACAATATAGGCCTCAAAACCTTTCTTTTTGAACTTATCGATGACTGACTTAACTTCTTTGGGTATTTTCATCACCTTAATGATAGCTTTAAATTTGATTTTTTTCAATGATTTGTTAAAATTATAATGTGTGCCCTCGTGGTGAAATGGATATCATGCGGGGCTTCGGACCCCGAGGTCCGGGTTCAAATCCTGGCGAGGGCATAGCGGGTTTTGAGGTCGCAAAAGACGACCGAAACCCCGCACCGAATTTATTCTGGTGCGGGGCAACTCCTACCAAGGACACAAATTTATATGTTATAATCAACTAATGTGAAAAATCTAATGAGAATTTCTAACGGGGTGAAAAAAATATTTTTAATTATTTTTTTAGGGGTCTTACTTTTTCCTTCTCTCTCTTTGGCCTATAATGTTTATCAAACTGAAAGCGGCGTTAATGTAATTTATAAAGGAATTGTTCCTTGCGGCAAACCGGTTAATTTAGGCGGGAGCTTAAGTGATGGCAACTTGGTTGGAGGCACCTGTTGTGAAATGCCCTGCACTTTCTGTCATCTTTTTGTCATGTTAGATGGAGCAATTGATTTTGTTTTATTTAAAATAGTTCCTCCAGTCGCCATTTTAATGTTAGTAATCGGCGGGGCAATGTTTATGATGGCTAGTTTCAGTGAATGGGGGGGACCAGTTACTCTTAGCCAAGCAAAAAAATTAATCACTTCAGTAGTAATTGGCCTGATTATAATTTTTGCCTCCTGGCTTATCATAAATCTGTTTTTCCAAGTCTTTGGAGTGGCACAATGGACTGGTCTCCAGACAGGCTGGTTTAGTGTTCCTTGCTCGACCGAGGTTGAAAAATGCGAAGGCCGACTAACCGAGGAAAACTGCGCAGATGTTAGAGCAGCAGGAAGAATACCCTGCACCACTGTTCATCACGACAAGACACCTATTCAAGCCTCCGAGTGCCTCGAATAACCGAGCCCCCATAGCTTAATTGGCAGAGCAGCTATCCAAAATAAAAATGGAGAAGTCAAAATACTCAAAATTAAAAACAAAAGCTATCGAATTAAGAAAGAACGGCTTAAGTTATGGTGAAATTAAAAAGGAGGTAAGCGTTGCCAAAAGTACTTTGAGTTTATGGTTAAAAACTGTTCCCTTAACGGAGGAGCAAAGAAACCGCCTTTATACGAATAGTATTCTGAATATGACGAGAGGTCCACAATGTCAGAAAGAAAGAAGGAAAAAAGAAATAGCTAAAATCATTGAAGAAGCTGAGAAAGAAATTCAATTGCCCCTTTCTTTTGAAACCTATCGCCTTCTTGGAGCATTCTTATACTGGGCGGAGGGAAATAAGACTAAAGGTTTTGAAATTACTAATTCGGATCCAGATTTTGTACTTTTTATGGTAAGGTGGTTCAAAAAAATCTTCGGAATTCCTTCCCAAAATTTAAAAGTTCATTTAAATATTTACCCTCAACAGAACGAGTTAGAATTAAAACGATTCTGGTCGCAATTGACCGGTATTCCTTTAGAAAATTTTGGTAAGAGCTTTATAAAACCACCTAATAAAGGTTATAAGAAAAATAATCTTTATTACGGAACAATAAAAATCCGAGTTTTGAAAGGAACAGATTTTCGCCACCAAGTTTTTGGTTGGATAAAGACTGTTTTGAAAGATATCGCTCCCGAGGTAGAGCTAATTCAAAAAGGATGGAAATCGCTTAAAGAGACCCCTCGACCAGCAAATATTCCAGAAAATGTCAAAATTTAGTTGCCCCCATAACTCAACTGGTAGAGTAGCGGACTCTTAATCCGTAAATCCAGGTCCGAGTCCTGGTGGGGGCACCAACCTCGCGCTTCGCGCGGAGGAAATCCTAAATCCTAATTTCTAATTTCTAAAAATATGTTAACGCCTGAAGAAAAGAAAAAAATAATTGAAAAATATAAGTTACATGATCTGGATACCGGATCGCCTGAGGTTCAGATTGCTTTATTGACAGAAGAAATTAAAAGGTTGCTTTTGCATTTAAGAAAGCATTCTAAGGATTTTCATTCAAAAAGAGGGCTGTTGAAAATGGTTGCCAAAAGAAGAAAGCTTTTAAATTATTTAAAAAAGGAGGACGTTCGAAGACATAATAGTATTTCCAAGAAAATAGGGCTAATGAAATAAAATGGTAATTAAACACGCTGGCCAAAGAGTAGCTATACTAATCGATGTCCAGAATTTATATCATTCAGCCAAGAATTTATACGGAGCTCGGGTTAATTTTGGAGCTATTTTAAAATTGGCCGTGAGTCAACGGAGTTTAATCAGGGCCTTTGCCTATGTGGTCAGGACCAAAACCGGGGAAGAAAAACCATTTTTTGAAGCCCTGACTAAATTAGGAATTGAAACCAGAGTCAGAGACCTTCAGGAGTTCTATGGTGGTTTAAAAAAAGCTGATTGGGATGTTGGAATTACTATCGATGCAGTTAAAATTGCTCCCAGCGTCGACACAATTTGCCTTGCCTCAGGAGACGGCGATTTTCTTCAGTTGGTCGAATATTTGAAAAATCAGGGAAAAAGAGTAGAAATTATTGCTTTTGGAAGATCGGCTTCAAGCAAGTTAAAAGAGGTGGTTGACGAATTCATTGATTTGGAAGAAACTCCCGAGAAATATTTACTAAAAAAATAACACGATACCAATATACAAATGCATACTAATGATACTAATAAAAATCGTATTCGTATAATTAGTATCAATTAGTATATTAGCATCGATATTTTATGGAATTTAAATTAGAAATTGGTAAAAGAGAATTAAAAATAGAATTAAGAAATTTAGCCGAGATGGCAGCCGGCAGCTGCTTGGTTCAATACGGAGACACTCTAGTCTTATCTACGGTGGTGATTTCGGAAGGGGAGCGAGAAGGAATAGACTTTTTCCCTCTGACGGTCGATTACGAGGAGAGATATTATGCTGCCGGGAAAATTTTGGGTTCCCGTTATATCAGAAGAGAAAGTCGGCCTTCAGACGAGGCAATTTTGACTTCAAGATTAATTGACCGAGCCATCAGGCCTCTTTTTCCCAAAGACTTAAAAAGAGAGGTCCAGATTGTCGTCACCTGTCTTTCCTGGGACAGAGAAAATGACCCGGATATAATTGGTTTAATCGCTGCCTCCTTGGTTTTATCCCTCTCTAAGGTCCCTTGGTCGGGACCAATTTCTGTCGTCAGAGTCGGCAAAAT
>CAZWDF010000046.1:0-7888 GCA_964632335.1 uncultured Candidatus Saccharibacteria bacterium
TATTTATGGAAAATATCTCTTATGATTATTCTGACACTGAGGGCGGAACTTATGACAATCATATCAACGGATTACCAGAGGATATATTTTTAAAGATAGAAGAGGCTGAAAATTTAGTAGATATTTTTTCAATATTTAAAATTGAACCAAAGGTTACTATCCCCGAAAGCTATTTGATATTATCTGATATATATGCCGGTGGCAAAATGACGATTAAAATTTCTCTTGAAGCCTGTATTGCTTGGGTTATATGTACAACTTTATATAATGAAACCACAGAATATAATGTGGATTTTATAAAAGAAGACGATGATTGGAAAATAATTTCAATGCTGGAAATCTAATTGTTATCCGGTTACCCGGTTACCCGGTTACCCCGTTTACCGGTTAGCCAGTTGGGGTAATTCGAAATAATAAATAGAATAATTGGATTGAAAGGGAATAATTTTGTCTACCATAAAGTCCTTTGAAGAGTTAATTATTTGGCAAGAATCAAGAAAATTTGCCAATAATGTATATAAATTAACTAAAGAATTTCCCCAGGAAGAACTATATAGTTTAACTTCACAGATGAGAAGGGCCGCTGTTTCTGTAATGTCAAATATAGCTGAAGGTTTTGACAGAAGAACTACAAAAGAATTTATAAGCTTTTTAGTAATAGCCCGAGCTTCAATATCTGAAGTTCAAAATGATTTATACCTCAGTTTAGATTTAAATTATATTAACAATGAAGATTTTAAAACTTATTACAATCATGCTCAGAAAATAGGTAAATTAATTAATGGACTGATTACCTATTTAAAATCACAAACAAAAAGTTATACAAAAACAACAAAAATTAACGAACAAACCCAGCAATATCTCTAACTATTCTTTATCTTAACCGGTAAACTGGCTAACTGGCTAACCGACTAACCGATATGGGAGTTGTATAAAATATGGGCAATAAGAAGATAAATGTCCTTGACTATAATTATTCTTTCTGGACTAATGCTATTGAAGCATTAATTATCGTTTTAGTTATTTTAGTATCTATAGCCTTTTATCCTCATTGTATAACTGTTTTTTCACCGATTAAAGAAGCAATTGCGGAAGTGTTAATAATTATTGGATTGATGTTCTATGCCCTTAAACTAGTAGATAAAGAAAATATTAAATTTATTTATTCTCCCCTAAATATACCCTTATTTAGTTTTATAATTATTTTTATTTTATCTTTACTTTGGTCTAATGCAATATTTGTTAGTTTAATGGAATTACCTCTATTTTTAATGGGACCTTGTTTATATTTTATTATAATTAATAATATTCATCGGGAGCAGCAAATCAATCGAATTCTTACTATTTTACTTATAATTGGAAGTCTGTTTGGTATATATGGTATTTTACAGTACAATGGCATAGATTTTAATTTTTGGGCTCGCAATGTGGGAAGATTTCAAGTTTTTGGGCTTTTTGGTAATGTTAACTATTTTGCTGAATATTTAATAGTTCCTTTGCCTATCGCCGTTTCTCTCTTCTTGGTAAGCCAAAATAAATTTAAAAGAATTTTGCTATTAATTGGGATAGTTGCTATGGGAGTAAGCCTAACCTTTACCTTTACTCGTGGATCTTATATTGGCTTTGGGGTTGCTTTAATTTTTATGTCCATTCTTTTTCTAATCTCTCGGGGTAAAAATTTCATTAAAAATAATAAAAAAATCTTTATTATTATCTTGGCGGTAGTAATTATAATAACCTTTTTATTTGTCGTTCCTACTCCTTTAAATAAATCAGGTACAGTTATATCCAAGATTAAGAACAGGATTTCGCTTACCCAGCTTACCCAGAGTTCTTCTATTAAAAGAAGAATAGCTACCTGGAAATTTACCATCCTTATGATTAAAGACCATCCTTTAATTGGTTCAGGAATTGGAACCTATAGATATAACACCTTAAGATATCAAGCTGAGTTTTTTGCGCAGGGAGAAAATCGCTCACTATATCCTTACGGATTTGCGGATAAAGCTCATAATGAATATCTGCAATTATGGGCGGAGTTCGGAATAATTGGTCTGGGAATATTTATCTGGTTTATTATTAGCTATTTTAAGTATGGTTTAAGAATTTTAAAAAATCAGAAAAATTACTATAGTCAAGGGATAATTATTGGCTTAATGGGAAGTGTGGTAGCGGTTCTTATTGACGGTTTATTTGGTTTTCCCTTACATTTGCCAGCTACCATAGTTTTATTTTGGTTAAGTATAGGGCTTACTATTACGATGGGTGGAATTGAACCAAGCCCTATCAATGAAAATCTTAATCAAAATAATTTCTCTCGCTTTAAACCTCTTTTATATTTAGGAATTATCTTTTTAGCTGTCTTTCTTTGCGTGACAATAGCACGTCCCTTTATAGCTCGAGTTTATTATTATTATGGTAATAAAGAAATTGAAAAAGGAAATGTTGAAGGGAATATTAAAAATTATGAAAAAGCACTAAAATATAATCCTTATTTTGGTGAAGTATATTATAGTATGGGGGTAACATTTAAAAATGAAGGATTTTATAATTTATCCCAGGAATATTTTGAGAAAGCTGAAAAGTATATCGACCACCCTGATCTACCTAAGAATTTAGCTTTTTATTATCTTACTAAAGAATTATTAGATAAAGCAGCTATAAAATTAGAACAGACTATTTCTTATCAGGAAGATGAGAAATCCATGCTGCCTTTATATATTGAATTAGGAAAGACTTATATTCGAATTAAAAAATTTGAACCTGCAGAAATGGCTCTTAAAAATGCTTTAAAAATAGACTCAAATTCTATTAATGCTTATTATGGCCTTGCTAATGTTTATTTACAACAGGATCGATTGCAGGAAGCGTTAAACGAATTTCAAGAAATAATTAAAATATCTCCCGGTACTGCAGATGCAGAATATTCTGAAAAAATGATTAAGGAAATTACAGAGAAATTACAGAAATAGGAACAGGGGACGGTTCTCTATTTCTAACAACAATTCTTTATAAATTTGTATTTTAACTTTAATATTGTAACCTGTATGAAGGTAACAGGAGAGACCCTTTCTTTATCAAAAAAAAGAAAGAGAGCCGAAGAGGGAAAATACTAAATGTATCTAAACTTTCAGGTAAAAGGACCGTTACCAGACAGAACTCTGGAGAGCTTTATACTAAAAAGCACCGACGGGGTAATTCCTAACTATTATGAAAATACATAGAGAGGTTGCTTTTAAAAAGTCATTTCCTAATTTTATAGGAAGAATCTTTCAGGTAAAAGGACAGAGAAAGAGAAGTAGTATAATTATTTTCTTATTCTGTCTTTTTTTATTTTATATAAAAGGCAAATATATACTGATCTACTTTGAGTATCTGTTCGTGAATAAAAATCTATCTATTCTCAAAACTTAAAAAATATATCATTCCCAGGAGGTATCCCTAATGAAAACTAAAACACTCTTTCCCTTATTACTAATCTTATCTTTACTTATCACCTGTCTTCTTATCTCTTTTGCTTCCCCCAGAGCTACCGATTACCAAGCTACCCTGAAGGCGAAGATTGATGCCGAGCTGGCTAAGGGAGCTAAGATAGTGATTACTGCTTCCCGCTCCAACAATTCTACTACTACCACCATCACTGGCACAGTAACCAATGTTAGCTCTTCTACCCTGAATGATCTAATTATAAATGGAATGACCCTAAAGAACCGAGGAGAGATTGGCTTTAATTATTCGGTACTGGATATCTTTAATGAAGATAAGATACCCCTAGATACCCTTGCCCCTGATGCTACCATCAACTATACCTTTACCTTAGAAGGCATTAATTGGGTAGCTAATGGTATCCATGGAGTAATCTTTGTCCAGGCTCCTAATAGCCCGGAGAAAGAAGTCCTCCAGGCTATCTATGTAGAGTAAGTTAAACTAAAACCCTAAAGGAGAATATACAAATGAAAAAGATATTCTTATTATTATTAATAATTGCTTTAGCTATATGTATATCCACCGGTTGTGCCCCTACTGTTACCCCTCCTCCCTCAGAAGGTGAAGGGGAAGGAGAAGGAGAACCTACTGGTGACCGAGTAGTACTGGTAGAACTATTTAATGCTGATGGTTGTAAAGCCTCGGCAGTGATTAATCCGATTGCAGAAGGCTTGGCCCAAGAGTATGCTACCAATCAGGTAATCTTAGTAGAAGAGGCTGGTTGGGGTAAGTATACGACCTCTGAAGTTCAAGAACGTTTTGACTGGTATGTCCCTGGAACCAAACATACCCCCTTTATCGCCTTTAACGGACTGTCTGAGACCTTCTCGGAAGGGATTGTAGGAGGAGGTGGAGGAGGTACGCCTACACCAACCAATCATGCTCCTACTATAACTTCTACCCCCATTACTGCTGCTACAGTTAATTTATTATATACTTACAATGTAAATGCCACTGATCCTGATGGAGATACCCTAACTTATAGTTTGACTACTAATCCTACAGGTATGACAATTGATTCTACGACTGGGGAAATTATCTGGACACCCACCATTGCCCAGATTGGAGATAACGATGTTGAAGTAAAAGTAAGTGATGGAAAATTATCAGATAGTCAAGCTTTTGTAGTTAAGGTAAAGGAGAAACGAGATTGGACGGTCATAGTATATGACGATGGGGATAATAATTTGGAATATTACTCATGGGTGAATTTAGAAAATATGGAAAATGTTGTGTTGAATAATAACATAAATGTAGTGATACAATATGATCCCTATGATGATTGTCCAGGTACCTATCGTTATTGTGTAACTGGTAAGGTAGAAAGAGGAACTAGTTATCCCTATTATCCCGATGATATCGTAGAAGTTATGGAGGAACAGGATATGGCAGACCCTAATGTGTTAACTGATTTTATAAACTGGGCCAGTCTTCATTATCCAGCTGATCATTATTTATTAATATTACGAAATCATGGTGGAGGATGGAGAAAAGAAAATTTAGGGAATAGAGGAATCATCTGGGATGACACAAATGATAGCTTTTTAACCATGACAGAATTAGCACAGGGATTAAATGGTGCTAATGAACATATCGATATACTTGGTTTTGATGCTTGCGGTATGCAGATGCTGGAAGTGGCTTATGCAATTTCAGAGGGGTTAAGTGATGTACCTGATTATCTGGTTGCTTCTGAAGGGGTAGGATGGACTCCTGCCTGGCCTTACGCTGATATTCTTGACTTACTTACTAATACTCCTACGGTTGAAGAAACAGTATTATGTCAAGCAATTGTAGATGGTTATATATCTAATTTAGCCGGTAATCCTAATTACCCCGCAACTTTATCGGTACTTGATTTTAGTGTTGGCAATATATTATCGACGGTTAACTCTTTTGCTAATGCTTTAATATCGAGTACATATACCAATGAAATAGCGACAGCAAGGACATCAGCACAAAGTTACTATGGACATGAAAACGAACATAAGGATTTGTATGATTTTGCTAATAGGATAAAGTCTAATGTGCCTGATTGTCAAACTGAAGCACAAGCAGTGATGAATTTGATTGGTAATTTAGTTATCTATGAAAAACATGCTAATAATGGAGTGAATGATTCTCACGGTTTAGCAATATTTTTACCTGATGACCCGGGCATTTATGATGAATATTATAATTCATTACAATTTGCTACTGATAGTCAATGGGATGAATTTTTGTTAACCGGAGGAGGTACTGTTTCTGATCTGAGTGCAATAGCTTGGACTTACCGTCCTTCTAAAACCAAACTTATGGATATCATAAATGAATTAGAAAATGAAAATGTTCTTCCGGAAAGCTATAAATTTATGGAATACAATGAAAAAAAAGATTTAGATATATACTATGCTATTGGTGTAAGGTGGAGAAGTTATTACGGGTCTACTGGCTATAAAATTTACAAGAGTATTGATGATGGAGGTTATGCTTTGTTGTATGATTGGAAACCACCTTCTGGTTATTATTGGTATGGTTTTTATGATTATGAGGTAGAAGTTGGCAAAAAATATTCATATTATGTTATTGCCTATGGCGATAGTTGGCAAACTACACCAAGTAATAATGTAGATATAGATACTTTCTTACCGGTTTGTTCATTAATCAGCCCTGTAAATGTGATTGTTAATGAACCTGCTCCTCTCTTTACTTGGTCACCGGTTGGATTAGAATCTGGCGATTTTCCCTATGGGACTTCTGGGGCAATAAAATCAGGAAATAGTACTATTTCTGTCTGGTTCGATTATGTTAATGGAGAGGAAGCTTGGAATATCTATTTTGATGATATGATCACTTCTCAAGCAAATTACAATCAGGATGGAACTGCAATACCTTTAGTTGCGGGTCATAATTATACATGGGATTATAGAGCTTTTGGTTATAATGAAAATGACGATATAATTGCTATTTCCTGGAGTGGAAATTGGGAGTTTACTTACCAGGGTACCACAGCAAAAGATTGGACAGTAATGGTCTATATGGATGGAGATAATACACTTGATTCTTATGCTTGGGGTGATTTGGGTGAAATGGAATCTGTGGGGTCTACAGTTGAAATAAACATTGTTACTCAAGTTGATACATATGGTAATAATGGAACTTACCGTTATTACGTTAATGGAGCAGAACAGGGCTCTGGTCTACCTTACTATTCAACTGATATAGTAAGTACCTTATCTGAACAGAATATGGCGGACCCTGATGTATTATCTGCTTTTGTAGATTGGGCTACTTCTAATTATCCTGCTGAGAAATATCTTTTGGTAATATGGAATCATGGATCTGGATGGAGAGAGAAAAATATTGCTAATAAAGGTGTTGTTTGGGATGATACATCTGTAGATTTTATGACTATGGCTGAATTAGTAGAAGGTTTGGAGAATGTTGATATACCAGTGGATATCATCGGTTTTGATGCCTGTTTGATGCAGATGGCAGAAGTGGTTGCTGAGATGGGATTAGGGTTAACCAATCCACCGGGGTATATTATTGGTTCTGAAGAAAGCGAATGGGCATACGGTTGGCCTTATGATGATATTCTTCAAGGTCTTACACTAAATCCAATCATGCAGGAAGCGGATTTGTGCGAGCAAATTACTTCTGACTATATTACTTCCGGGCTAATGACAGGGACACTATCAGCTTTTTATGCTAGTGATGAGCTTCTCTATAGTTTTTACATATTTGATAATTTTGCCAATGCATTAATGGCGAGTTCATATCAGAGTGAAATTACTACTGCCAGGTTAAATGCCCAACACTATTCTTCTACAGACTATAAAGATTTATACGACTTTGCTTATCGAATATATAATACTGTTCCTGATTGCCAGGGCCAGGCGGATGAAGTTATGCTTATGCTTAATGCTTGCATAATTTCTAATGAACATACCGGGGATAGTGTGAAAGATTCTTATGGTTTATCAATTTACTTGCCTGATACACCAGATAATTATGATATAAATTACAATTTTCTTTTATTCGCCTTAAATACCAACTGGGATGAATTTTTACAGTATAAACCATAGTTAAATATTATTCAATGGGAACAGGGGACGGGAACAGGGGACGGTTCTCTATTCCCGTTAATAATAATACCGAATGATTGCAAGGAGCACTATTCTACGAAAACTTGCATATTTCTAAAGATTTGATATTATAATACAATAAACACTGAATATCAATATATATAAACAAGTTCTCTGTTATTAGGGATTGTAAGGAGATAAAAATTGAGTATGCCGTATAAAAGGAACAGGGGACGGTTCTCTGTTCCCGTTATATTTATCTTTTTAATAATATTTTTACTGGCTCTACCCAACGGCAATATTCTTACTTCTCCGGTCTTTGCCCAAGATACTGC
>CAZWDF010000047.1:0-7770 GCA_964632335.1 uncultured Candidatus Saccharibacteria bacterium
TTTATCTAAGATAATCTTTAATACTTTAGATAATCGAGTAAAGAAGAAAATAAAGGCAACTTCCACGGTGACAAAAGAAACTTCTCTCAGAGATGCCACAGCCATACCTTCTGGAGAATAGCTAAAATATTCCTTGGTTAGAAAATTGATAATATATAAAATAACAGTTAAGCCAATCCAGGAATAAATGAAGTACTCCCCTTGTCTCTCTATCTTTTTTTCTCCCAGCCATCTTAACATTTCTTTATGAACAGAGTAAGCAAATAAAACTGCAATATAGAAGAAACCTATTTGAGAAGGAGGGAAAGCTCCCCGACTAAAAAACTCTATTATCACCATGAGCATCGCTATCAAAGTAATAGCGGCACAAATCAAAAATAGGTTTTTATTTATGGCAAATTCTATTTCTCTTACCTTTTTTAATTTTTCTTCAGAGATTTGGGTCATATTTTGATTTTACCACATTTCTATAAAAATGTCAAGCCCAAATAAAAATTGCCCGGCGACGGGCTTGTTATGGGTTTTTCTGCCTTAATGCCGATTTAGACTCCGAGGGCCTGAATTTGGACTTTTCTTTTCTTTGATTGATCTAATTCAACGATTAAAATCCTCTGCCATTGCCCAAGTTGAATTTTCCCTTTTAATAAATTTAGAGTAGCTGTTACTAATAAATGAATAGCTTTGCAATGAGAATTACCATTAATACATTCATTTGGACGGAGGTTAACTTTTCGTTTAGTAAGGTCATCATGCTGATACTTTAAATTTTGAGGAGCAGTTCTTTTTAAATTCTCTTTAAAATCTTCAATAAGCAGGGGTTCGTTTTCATTAATAATAAGGGCAGCAGAAGTATGTAAAATCTGGATATTTACAAAGCCATTTTTAATTTGGCTTTCTTTAACAAAATTTATCACTTTATTAGTTATATCAATAAAATCAAACAGGCCTTTAGTTTCAAATTCAATTGTTTTGTTAAAAATTTTCATAATTTATTAAGACAATTAAAGGTGGGGCTTTTATTTGCCGAATCTTCTTTGACAACAAGCATATCGTTGAAGGGCTCGGTCTAAATCTTTTTCGCTAAATTCGGGCCAGTATTTCGGGCAAAAATAGAGTTCTGAATAAGCTGCCTGCCAGATTAAAAAATTGGAAATTCTTTGTTCCTTGCCGGTTCTGATAATTAAATCAACATCGGAGGTCCAGAGATTTTGAGAAATCATATCTTCGGTAATTTTTTCCAAAGGAATTTTCTTTTTGATTACATTTTTAATAGCTTCAACAATTTCAGCTCTTCCTCCATAATTTAAAGCAAAATTTAAAACCATTCCCTTATTGCTTTTGGTTAACTCTTCAACATCTTTTATTGTTTTTTGCAAAGACCCTGGTAATCTTTCTCTTTGACCAATTACTCTGATTTTTATCCCTTCTTGATGTATTTTTTGAATATTTTTCTTACTCAAAGCCTGCCCAAACAATCTCATAAGATAATTGACTTCCACTTTTGAGCGCTTCCAATTTTCGGTAGAAAAAACAAAAAGAGTTAAAATTTTTATCCCTCGCTCTTTAGACCAGTCAATTAATTCTTTTAATCTTTCTAATCCTCGGCGGTGGCCTTCCAGGGCTGGCAATCCTCTTTCTTTTGCCCAACGCCGATTACCATCAATAATAATACCTAAATGATAAGGAGGTTTCCTCATATTAAAAAATCACTTTCTATTTTAATATTTCTTGGTAAAAGCCAAGGCATTTTAAATCCTAAAAAATAAACTATTGAAGTTAATATTTTTGAGAAAATAATTTTTGGTAAGAAAAATTTTTTTATTTCTTTTTGATATCTTAAAAAATCTGGAAAATTTTTCAATAAAATATCGGCTGCAATTAAATCCCATATTACCCCTCCCCCGCTCCAAGGCTTGGTTAGACCGGCAGCGTCGCCGCAAAGCGTAATTGAAGGATGAACTGGAATTATTAAACCCTGAGGAATTATTGCCGAGTTTAATCTTTCTAATTTGAGATTGTTCATTTTTAAAAATTCCTCGAAAAGGAGCTTAGCGAGGGGCCCGCCTTTGGCGGGAGGGTGGTGGGAGAGTTGGAGTCCTTTAGGATTAGAAATTATTCCATATTCTGTCTTTTTTCCTCTCGGGATTTTCCAGATAAAACCTCCCTGATTATGAGGCCAAGCTTCTACAAAAGTCGCTGAAGAGTCACTTCTTGGGAAAAACCCTTGAATTGCCAAACGGTAAGTTGGACTTGGCAAACCTAAGCTTTTTCTTATGACAGAATTCTGTCCATCGCAACCAATTATTTTGTCGAACCCTTCGGGTGGAGAATTAATCTGGTTCTTTAAAATAATTTTTGCTCCTGAATTTTCAGCCAATTTAGCTACCAAATTATCAAGTTCGAAGCGATTCACGACTAAAAATTTTCCAGAAAACTTAATTTTTAAAGTCCTTTTGGGAAAATGAATTAAACAGTATTCTATCTGATTTTGAATTAATTTTTGGCTTTCGGGAATAAAATCTAAAATTCTTTCACTAAACAACCCGGAACAAACCTCTTTGCCAATTTTCTCTTTTTTTTCAAAAACAGTCACTTGATGCCCTTTTTCAACTAATTTCCAAGCTAAATAAAGGCCGGTAATGCCCGCTCCAATAATTGCTATTGTCATATTCTATTCTAATTGGTTCTTTCTCCTGTTGTTTAGCCATAATGTAGCCAGCAGCAAAAGAAAGTAATGAAATCAAGATAACGCCGATGACTAATATTATATCTTCCTGATATCTTTTGACAAATTGAATAATTTTTGATAACATTAAAATGTATGGCGAAGACTAAAGCGACTGGTGTTTCAAAATTAGGCAGGGATTCTCTACCAAAATATTTAGGAATTAAACTTTCTGAGGGAGAA
Source organism: uncultured Candidatus Saccharibacteria bacterium (assembly GCA_964632335.1). GTDB lineage: Bacteria > Patescibacteriota > Minisyncoccia > Minisyncoccales > CAZWDF01 > CAZWDF01. The sequence continues at coordinate 2,909 of CAZWDF010000047.1, forward strand.
CGGGCTAAGGCTGGCAGCATCATTGTTCGTCAAAGAGGTACGAAATTTCTTCCTGGGAAAAATGTTAAATGTGGCGGAGACGACACTCTCTACGCCTTAAAAGAAGGTGTAGTTTACTTTCTGACAAAAAGAAAGAATTGTTTTAATGGTTCCCGGAAACTCGTTAAGATTGTCAATGTTAAATAGCTAAGCCGCAGCGAAAGCTCATAGATGAAGGCAAACTTCAAAGAAGGAAAACTTCATCGTATAGCCGCTCTAATAAACTCTCTAAACAAAGGGTGGGGCTCCAAAGGCCTTGATTTAAATTCGGGATGAAATTGGGTCCCGACGAAGAAAGGGTGATTTCTTAATTCAATGAGCTCAACTAAGTCTTTTTCGGGGTTGATACCAGCCATCACCATTCCCTTCCTTTCTAAAACGCTCCTGAACTCATTATTTAGCTCGTAGCGGTGGCGATGGCGCTCAGAGATAATAAAGTGGCCTCCAAAATTGCGAAGCAATTTTGGAGTAGTAGCATAGGCCTTCCAGCTTTTAGTGCCCGTTTTTAGCTCACATTTATAAGCCCCTAATCTCATTGTTCCGCCGTATCTCTTTTCTTTTAAAAGAGCTTTTTGCTCGGGCATGACGTCGATTACGCGAGCGTTAGCGAAGCGTGAAGATGAACGAAGTTCATCGCCTACCGGATGTCGGCTTTCCGGCAAAAATTCGGTAGAGTTTGCCTTCTTTAAACCGCAGACATTCCTGGCAAATTCAACTACCGCCAGCTGCATTCCCAAACAAAGTCCCAGATAAGGGATTTTTTGTTTTCGGCAAAATTCAATGGCCTTTATTTTCCCTTCGATCCCTCGACTACCAAAACCCCCAGGGATAATAATTCCATCAAAATTTTTTAATTCTTTTACAGATTGAGAATTTTTTTCGTATCCTTCGGCTGATAACCAATAGATTTCTGGTTTTCTTTTGTGGTACCAAGAGGCATGTTTTATTGCCTCAATTACCGAAATATAAGAATCCTTTAAGGTGAACTTCCCTGTCTCAAAATATTTTCCAACTATTCCAATCTTCACCGGTTTTTTAGCTGTTTTAATTACCTTCACCAACTTTTTCCAATCCCCCAAATTTTGTTTTTTGGGTCTCAAACCAAATTTTTTTAGAATTCGACTACCCAAATTTTCTTTCTCAAAATTAATCGGAATTTCATAAATCGACTGGACGTCGGGAGCAGAAATAACATTTTCTTTTTGAACATTACAAAAAATTGAAATTTTTCTTTTTCTTGGCTCGTCCAAGGGGACATTTGAACGGCCTAAAATAATATCGGGCTGAATTCCGGCCTCATTTAATAATCTCACCGCAGTTTGGGTTGGCTTAGTTTTCATTTCGCCAATCATTTCTGGAATGGGTAAATAAGAAACTAAAATAAAAAGAACATCCTTGGGATTTGTCAGTTTCAGCATTCTGACTGCTTCCAAAAAAAGGAGGTTTTGATACTCCCCGACTGTTCCTCCAATTTCAACCAAAATAAAATCAGCCTTAGTTTTTTTGGCCCTATTCCGAATCTTTGATTCGGACGAGCCGTCCCAGCTTCGCTGGGAATAGGCTGCTTTTTTTATCCTGGATATAACTTCGTTGGGAATATCGGGAACTACCTCGACGCATCTGCCGCCATACTCTAAATTTCTTTCTCTATTTATTACTGCCTGATAAACCCGGCCGGTGGTAATATAATTTATCTTTGAAAGATTTTCATCTAAAAATCTTTCGTAATTGCCGACATCCTGGTCGCATTCGTCGCCGTCATCAGTTACAAAAATTTCCCCATGTTCAATGGGGTTCATTGTCCCGGCATCAACATTGATATAGGGGTCAATTTTAACTGCCGTAACTTGAAATCCTTTTGACTTTAAAATTCTTCCAATTGAAGCCACCGCCACCCCTTTGCCAATGCCAGACATAACACCTCCTGCCACAAAAATATACCGTGCCATAGGCACTAATCGATACCAATATACTAATTGATACTAATTGATACTAATTATACGAATAAAAAATATTAGTATCATTCGTATGCATTAGTATATTAGCATTGCGTTATTATTTTTCTTCAATGATAATAACTTTTATCTCCGCTTCTAAGTTATGTTCAAATTTTATTTTTATTGGAAATTCCCCGAGTTCTTTAATTGGTTCTGGCAAATCAATCTGGGTTTTTTTAATTTCAAAGCCAAGCTCTTTCAATTTTTCAGAAATTTTTTGAGAAGTAATTGATTCAAAGAGTTGGCCTTCTTCTCCCATTTTGACTGGGATAATAAGTTCTTGGCCGTCAATGGCCGTGGCTTTTTCTTGAATCTTCTTTAATTCTTCCTCCGCTTTTTTGGCTTCGATTTCTTTTTGGGTCTCCAGCCAAATTAAGACTTCCTCAGTTACAGGCTTGGCTAACCCTTGGGGAATCAAAAAATTCCTGGCATAGCCATCCTTAACCTCTTTAATGTCATATTTCTTTCCTAAGTTTTCAACGTCTCGAAGAAGAATTACCCTCATAAAAAATGACCAATGACTAATTCCTAATTTCTAATAAAATGTCAAATGACCAAATGCCCAATTTCAAAAATTTTGATATTTAGGAATTTGAAATTGGAAATTTTATTAGACATTAGAAATTGGAAATTAGACGTTTGTTCTATTCTATCTCATTTCTTTTATTACTTCAATGGCCTTGTCTAACTGAGGATCTCTGTCTTCTGCATAATCTTCCTCGGTCATTTCCACTTTTATGTCTGGCTCCAAGCCCTTGTCGGCGATTAGCTCACCTTTTGGAGTCAGCCATTTAGCTACCGTAATTTTTAAAGAAGAACCTCCTCCTAATTTTTCTAATTCTTGAACTGAACCCTTGCCAAAGGATTTCTCGCCAATGATTTTAATTCCTCGATCGTCCCTTAGGGCACCAGCTAAAATTTCTGACGCCGAAGCCGACCCCTTATTCATTAAAATGACTATTGGGTAGTCTGTAAAAGCAGCATTACCTTGAGCCCGATAAGTATTTTCTGTTTTACCTTCGCCAAAATCCTCAATGACCACAACCTCCCCTCTCTCTAAGAACCAACCGGCAATGTCTTGAGCCACTTCAAGGTAACCTCCAGGGTTGTTTCTTAAATCTAAAATTATCTTTTGAGCCGGGTTATTTAAAATTTCAATGGCTGCTTTTCTAAAATCAAGGGAGGCCTTCTCAGAAAATTGATAAAGTTGAATGTAAGCTATTTTTTGGCCATTTATTTCTTTCCCGCCGGCTTCGCCGGTCGAGGCGAGCAATTCCCATTTCAAAGATGGAACTTCAATTACATCTCTAACTATTTTAATTTCTTTAGTTTTTTCCCACTCTTCTCTAAAAATAGTTAATGTCACTTCTGTACCTTTTGGCCCCCGAATTAAATTGACGGCTTCATCAACCATCAAATCAGCGGTTAAGGTATCATTTATTTTTAAAATTTTATCACCAGCCCTCAGACCAGCTCTCTGAGCCGGCGTTCCTTCCAAGGGAGATATCACCTGAAGTTGCCCCTTTCTTATATCAATTTCCATTCCCACCCCTTCAAAAGTTCCCTTAACATCTTCGATAAACCTTTTGCTGTCTTCCGGATTTAAAAAGATAGTATAAGGGTCTTCCAAACTTTTTACCATTCCCGAGATTGCTCCATAAATCATTTTTTGAGTATCAAACTTTTCTTTATCGGCAAATTTTTCTTGAAGTTTGTGCCAAGCTTCCCAAAAAAGCGAAAAATCAACCTCCTCTGGTTTGCAAGCTGGACACTCTGTCTGAAATTTAGCAAAGAAATAACCGCCAGAAAATACTGTTCCGGTTAAAATTAATACTAAGAAAACTAAAATTATTTTTCTTTTCATTGTTACTGACATTTTATCACAAATTTCTCCAATAACAAAATCTAAACTAAAAAACACTATTATAGTGCCTTTAACACTCTTTTTAAAATGTGCGAAGCATTTAAAATCCTACCTTATTTAATTTTTTCAATATCTTTTAATTCTTTTTCTAATTTTATCTTTTTATTCAAGGGAAGAAACTCTTATTCCTATCAGTCGAATTAATTTTGGGTTTTCAATAATAAATTTCAAAAGTAATTTTTTGGCTTCTGCTTTCAAAATTTCTAAGTCATTAGTAGGAGTTTTTAAAGTTTTCGATTTAGTATGAGTTTCAAAACCCGTGAAACGGCAAATAACAGTTACTGTTTTAAAAGAGAAATTTTCCGAGAACAGTTCTCGGAAGACATCGTTTATTATTTCTTCAAATTTTTTAAAAATGATTTCTGGATCCCTGGTATCTTTTTCAAAAGTATGTTCTTTGCCAATTGATTTGACAATTTCTTCACTTGTAACTTCCTCTTCATCAATTCCTCTGGCTCTCTCATAAATGGTCTCCCCTACCACTCCAAACATATCTTTAAGTTTTGATTTTGATATTTTTTTAAGTTCTTTGATTTTATTAATTCCAATTACGCGTAATTTTTCAGCCGTCTTTGGTCCGATCCTTGGCAAATCTTCAATATCTAATGGCTCAAGAAAATTTTTAACTTGAGTTGGTTTAATTAACAATAATCCATCGGGTTTCGTTTTCTTAGCTGCCATTTTGGCAATTAATTTATTTTGCCCAATTCCAACCGTTGCAGTTAATTTTTCTTTTTCTAAAATCTCATTTTTCAATTTTTCAGCAAGGAGCTTAGCTCCTTTGTAACTCTTTAAGAAACTTAAATCTAAATAGGCCTCATCTAAAGAAACGGTTTCCCATTTTGGTGAGTATTTTTTGATAATTTCCATTATTCTCTCTGAAACTTTTTGATAAAGTTCCA
>CAZWDF010000048.1:0-7739 GCA_964632335.1 uncultured Candidatus Saccharibacteria bacterium
GGGAACTTTAATTAAAGCTAAAGAGATTGCAAATTATCCTGATTCAAAAATAACCATTTTGTGTACCGGTGCCCAAGGAGAAGGTTCGGCAATTTTAATGAGAATTGCCTTAAGAGAACATCCTTTCATTCGTCTAAAAAAGGGAGACACGGTTATTCTTTCTTCTTCAGTCATTCCCGGAAATGAGAGAACGGTTCAAATGTTAAAAGACGATATTTTACGCCAGGGGGCAAAAGTTTTCCATTATAAAATGATGGATATTCATGCCGGAGGTCATGCCAAAAAAGAAGAATTAAAGGAGATGATTAGAATTATGAAACCAAACTTTTTCCTCCCCATCCATGGGCAGTATTCAATGTTGGTCTCCCACGCTGAATTAGCTAAAGAAACCGGCCCTCCAGAAAGAAATATTATCGTAGCTGAAAATGGCCAGGTCATTAATCTCCTCCCAGAAAGAATTTTTATTGAAAAGAAAACCGTTCCTTCAAATTACGTGATGGTTGATGGTTTGGGAATTGGCGACGTTGGAGAGGTGGTCCTACGCGATAGACACATGCTGGCCAGGGACGGGATGTTTGTTATCGTAGTGGTTATTGACAGAAAAACTGGCCAAGTCAAGGGTTCTCCTGATATAATATCAAGAGGGTTTGTCTATCTCCGAGAGTCCAAAGAATTGCTCAGAGATACCCGAAGAAAAGTTATCGAAATCGTTAATCGGGCGGCCGGCTCAGGAAGGGTGGTAAACTGGAGTTACATTAAAGACGAAATTAGAAATAAAATTGGCCAATTTCTATATACGAAAACTAAAAGAAGACCAATAATATTACCAGTAGTAATAGAGGTTTAAGCAGGCGATGAGAATTTCGTTCTCATCTTCACTTTCACTTTAATAAATTAAAGTTCAGTATGCGAGTTTTTTCTGGCATCAGGCCAACTGGAGAATTACATATTGGAAATTATTTAGGGGCCCTCAAACAATGGGTAGAACTTCAAGAAAAAGCCGACTGTGTTTTTTGTATTGTTGATCTGCATGCCATCACCACTCCCTACAAAATCGGGGAATTACAAAAAAATATTATTGATTTAGCTGTTGCTTATTTATCGGCTGGCTTAAACCCCGAAAAATGCATTCTTTTTGTCCAGTCGCAGGTAAAAGAACATTCGGAGTTAGCTTGGCTTTTAGGGACAATCACTCCCTTGGGTGAACTTCAAAGAATGACTCAATTCAAAGAAAAAGCAAAAAAGCATCCAGAATATATTAATGCCGGGCTTTTTAATTATCCCCTTTTGATGGCAGCTGACATTTTGCTTTACCAAACCGATTTGGTGCCGGTTGGCAAAGACCAGCAACAGCATGTGGAATTGACGAGGGAAATTGCCCGACATTTTAATGGAAAATTTGGAAAGGTTTTTAAAGAGCCCGAGGTTATTTTGCCAAAAGTTGGAGAAAAAATTATGTCCTTGCAAAACCCAAAGAAAAAAATGTCAAAAACCGACGGAGACCTGCGAAGCTGTATTGACTTATCTGACACCCCCGAAGAAATTCGCAAAAAAATAATGTCGGCTGTCACCGACACTGGAAAAACAATAGTTTACGACCCGCAAAAGAAACCAGGCATATCTAATCTCTTGACAATTTATTCCATTTTTTCGGGAAAGACAACCAAAGAGATTGAGAAAAAATTCAAAAACCGAGGATACGCCGAATTAAAGAAATCTCTGGCCGAACTTTTGATAAATTCTTTAGAGCCATTTCAACGGAAAAGAAAAGAGCTTCTGCAAAGAGAAGTTTATGTAAAAGAAATTTTAGAAAAAGGCAGAAAAAGAGCCCAACTCCTTGCCCAGTCAACTATTACTGAAGTTAAGAAAAAAATGGGTCTCATTTAAAAATTTTCAATATTAAGGACGAAATCTCCTTTTTCTTTTGTTCCATTATTTTTCTGTTTTTGGCTTCGACTACTAACCTTAAAACTGGTTCGGTGTGAGAGGGCCGGGCATTGAACCACCAATCTGGAAAATCAATTCTCAGACCATCTATCTTTAAAACTTTCCCTTCCCTAAATTTCTCCTCCAAAGTTTCTAAAACCTTTTTTTTGTCTTTTACTTTAAAGTTTATTTCTCCTGAATGAAAATATCTTTGAAAGGGTTTAACTAATTCTGAAATATTCTTGCCACTTTCAGACATTTCTTCAAGGATTTTTAGTATTACAAAAAAGGGAGCTTCACAAAAATAATGCTTCCTTGAATAGTAGTGGCCATTTAATTCTCCTTGAAAAATAATATTTCCTTTTCTCATTCTTTCTTTTATAAAAGAGTGGCCTATTCTACCTATCACTACCCTTCCCCCATTCTCTTTGACCACATCTCTGACTACATTGCTGGAGCGAACATCGCACAATACTTTCTCACCAGGATTTTCTTCTAAAATCAATCTGGCTAACAGAGCAGTAATCAAATCTCCGGGAATCATTTCGCCGTTCTCATCGACAAAAATAATTCTATCACCATCTCCATCAAAAGCTATTCCTAAATCAGCTTTTTTCTTTAAAACCTCTCTCTCTAACCCTTTTAAATTTTCTTCTTCGTGAGGGATAGGAGGATGATTAGGAAAACTTCCATCTAATTTAGAATAAAGATGATAAATTTTACAATTTGTCTTTTTAAAAATTCCTGACACCACAATCCCCGGTACAGCATTAGCCGTATCAATAACAATTTTTAAAGGTTTAATTTTTTTCAAATTAAAACCTTTTAAATTAAATTCTATATATTCTTTTAAAACCCTCATTTTAACTACGCTGCTGGGTCTCGTAATTACGCTGCCGCACCCGCTTTGCGGGTACCCGGTAGTAAGTTTTTTAATTTCTTTTAAACCAGTTTTTTCGCTAATAGGAATTGCTTTTTCTCTAACCAATTTAAAACCGTTGTATTCTGACGGAAGATGAGAAGCGGTAATGTTGATTCCGCCATCAAATTTAAAATGAGCAACAGCGAAATAAAGCATTGGAGTGGTAGATAATCCAATATCAATAACATTTGCGCCCTGGCAGGTGATACCTTTAGTCAAAAACTTAAAAAGCGATGGCGAAGAAAGGCGACCGTCCCTGCCAACAGCAATCCGAAGATTTTTTTTATTTAAAAATTTAACAAAAGCCCGACCGATAAGATAAGCGGCTTTTTCATCAAGTTCTTTGGGGTAAATCCCCCGAATGTCATAAGCTCGAAAAATATTAGGGGCGATGAGAATTTCGTTCTCATCTTTATCTTCGTGCAGCGAGCGAAGCGAAGCTAAAGAAGAGATGTATCTCTTCGCCCGCTGTCGCGGCACTCGATGGTTGATTTTCATATTTTTTTATTATATCATATTTTTATGAGCTTCTCAGTAGGTATCGTGGGTCTGCCCAATGTGGGGAAATCGACCTTATTTAAGGCCTTAACTAAAATTAAGGTTGATATCGCTCCTTATCCCTTCACTACTATTCATCCCAATGTCGGAGTGGTTCGGGTCCCCGATGAAAGATTAACTAAGATTGCCGAAATTATCAAACCGGAAAAAGTTACTCCCACAATTATTGAATTTGTCGATATTGCCGGTTTAGTAAAAGGTGCCTACAAAGGTGAGGGATTGGGTAATCAGTTTTTGGCTCAGATTAGAAACTGCGATGCCATAGTTGAAGTAGTCAGAGGATTTTCCGCCTCCGCCGAAGGCTACAGCGGACCCGCCGTAGCTCCGACAAGTCGGAGCGAAGGCGGGGAAGACCAAAAACTCCAATATCAACTCTGGGAACCCCCAGACCCAGAAAGAGATGCCGAGATAGTCAAGGTCGAGTTATTAATGAAAGACCTGGAAACTTTGGAGGGACTGCTTTCAAAAATCGAGAAAGAGGTGAAATCAAAGGATAAAATGGCGATAAAAAAATCTGTATTGTTTGAAAAAATTAAGGATTGGATATCTCGGGGAAAATTGATTTCTGAATTGGAACTGACTGACGAGGAAAAATTGGAAATCAAAGAATATCAGTTCCTAACCCAAAAACCGATTTTATATCTCCTGAATACTAACGGCGGCAAAGGTTTAAGGTCAGATATCCCCCATTTGGAGATAAATTTAAAAGACGAAGGGGACTTATCAGAGCTTTCCCAGGCCGAGGCTCTGGAATTAGGCCTGAAATCCCAACTTGACCAGTTAATTTTAGGTTGCTACAATATTCTTGATTTAATTACCTTCTTTACGGTGGCCGGTGGTAAGGAAACCCGAGCTTGGACTTTAAAACGGGGACTCAAGGTGCCAGCTGCCGGCGGGGTTGTGCACTCGGATTTTGAAGAGAGGTTTATTCGAGCCGAAGTTGTGCCTTGGCAGAAATTGCTGGAAGCTAACTCTTGGCTCAAAGTCAGAGAGTTAGGCATGCTGAAAATAGTTGGCCATGATTATATCGTCCAAGATGGCGACGTAATAGAATTTAGGATATAACGCGATACCAATATGCGAATGCATACTAACGATACGAATATTCGTATAATTAGTATCAATTAGTATATTAGCATCGATTTATGAAACTATACGAACTAATCTATCTAAGTTCAACGGATTTATCTAAAGAGGAATTAAATTTGCTTCAAGAAAAAATAATTTCTTTAATCCGGGAGGTGGGAGGCGAGCTTTTAGTAGGAGGGAGTTTAGCCAATACATTTGTTAGAAAAAAATTGGCTTCGCCAATAAAAAACAAAGGTGAGGCCTATTTCACCGCTTTAAGTTTTCGTTTCGAACCAGAAAAATTGGAAAATCTCGAAAAGAAATTAAAATTAGAAAGCCAGATTCTTCGTTATTTGATTCTCGTTAAACCAAAACCAGAAAAGCTATTCGAACCCAAACCTACCCAGATTTTGCCTGCCCGACTTGCCTTCGGCAACTCGAAGGCAGGCGGGCCTCGTAAAACTTTGAAGAAAAAACCAAAGGTCGAATTAAAAGAAATTGAGAAAAAACTCGAGGAGATCCTCGGTGAATAACAACCCACATCGGAGAGGGGTCGGGAGAACCCTTCGGTTCTCCCGTATAGCCTGCCTGCCGGCAGGCAGGGAAAATATTAAAAACCGAGGGTTTTTAAAGAGCGGTGTTAGCGCGATTGCCGAAGGCAATCGTCGCGTGCCGCGACCTCGCTAAGTAATACCATTAATGAATTTAAATAAAGTTATTCTAGTTGGTAGATTAACCCAAGACCCTCAGATGAGGTCCTTGCCTTCTGGCCAAAGCGTGGCCTCTTTTGGATTAGCCACTGATAGGTTTTTTACCGACAAAACCGGGCAGAAGAGACAACAGGCAGATTTCCACAATATTGTCCTTTTTGGGAAATTAGCCGAAACCGCTTCTCAATATTTAACGAAGGGCTCTTTAGCCCTAATTGAGGGAAGACTTCAGACTAGAAGTTGGAAAGATACCTCTGGCAATCAAAGATGGAAGACAGAGATTGTCGCCGAAAGACTTCAATTGGGACCGAGAACAGCTGGGAAGGTTACGGAGACACCACCCCCAGTCGCCGGTCCAACCGAGGAGGAAAGCAAAGAAGAAATTCCAATTATTGAAGAAGGGGAAGAGGATATTGACATAAGCAAAATCCCTTTTTGAGTGATTAAAATATGTCTAATGCTTGCTATTTTTGCACAAAAAATATTAGAGAAATCGATTTTAGAGACATCGAGATTCTTGAAAAATTTATCTCGGCCTTAGGGAAAATTAGAGGCAGAAAAAGAACCGGTGTCTGCGCTAAACATCAGAGAAAATTAGCCCGAGCAATCAAAAGAGCGAGGCATTTAGGGTTGTTTTGATATTTCTTCTTTTATTTTCTTTGCTATTTCCGGGTTTTCTTTTAAAAAAGTTTTGCTGGCTTCTAATCCTTGGCCCAGTTTTGTTTCCTCAAATTGAAGCCAACTGCCGGCTTTTTTTATTCCCCCCAATTTCAATCCGGTATTCAAAAGGTCGGCAAATTTCGAAATTCCTTCATTATAATAAATATCAAACTCAGTAGTTTTAAATGGGGCGGCAACCTTATTTTTAACTATCTTGGCCTTAATTCTGCTTCCAATAATTTCATCGCCGTGTTTTATCTGGGCGATTCTTCTTAAATCAATTCTAACTGAGGCATAAAACTTTAAAGCCAATCCGCCTGGGGTTGTTTCGGGATTCCCCCACAAAATTCCAATTTTCATTCTGGTCTGGTTTAAGAAAATAACTACTGTCTTTGTCTTGGCAATAATTCCTGACAGCTTTCTAAGGGCTTGACTCATAATACGGGCCTGAAGGCCAATTTGAAATTCACCCATTTCACCAGCAATTTCCGCCAGGGGAACTAAAGCAGCCACCGAATCAACTACAACCACATCAACTTCGCCTGACCTGACCAAGGTTTCGACAATTTGAAGAGCTTGCTCTCCTGAATCTGGCTGGGAAATTAAAAGGTCTTCAAGATTTACTCCGATGATTTTTGCCCAATCTGGATCTAAAGCATGTTCAGCATCAATAAAGGCTCCCACCCCGCCTTTTTTTTGGGCTTCTGCTAAAATATGAAGTGCTAATGTGGTCTTTCCTCCTCCTTCGGGGCCATAGATTTCAATCACCCTTCCCCTTGGTACTCCTCCTACTCCCAGAGCCATATCCAAAGAAATGGAACCAGTGGGAATTACATCAACATCAACCGCTCTCACATCTTTTAATTTCATTATTGCTCCTTCGCCAAATCGCTGTTTAATCTCATCTACTGCCTCCTGTAGGTTTCCTCCTTCAGTTTTTTCTTCTTTTTTCTTTGCCATACTTTTATATTAGCAATAAAATTTTTAATCTCCAATTTTTAATTTTTAATTCTATTGACTTCCGAAGTTGATAGATTAGAGTTTTTGCCAATCATCGTTATTTTCTTTTGCTCCCTCTGTATTTCGGGCAGTTTGAATTATAATCTCACGGGGTTTAGCTCCTTCGCCAGGTCCCACTACCCCTCTCTCCTCCAACATATCAATTAACCTGGCCGCTCTGGCATATCCTACTCTTAATCTTCTTTGCAAAAGGGAGGCCGAAGCTTTTCTGGCTTCAATTACTACTCTTTTAGCTTCTTCATATAAAGGGTCCTCTCCGCCGTAAAACCCTTCAAATTCTGCCTCTGGCCCTTCTAATGTTTTTCCCAAATCCTCAGCCAATCTGTTTTTTAGGGCATCTTCCTCCATTTTGAGCTCGGCACCAGATGGACGGGTACCCGGAATTTTAGATTTAATGTAGTTTACTACTCTTCTCACTTCCTTTTCTGAAACATAGGCTCCCTGGATTCTTTTTGGTTTAGAAATTTCAGCTGAGACAAAAAGAAGGTCACCCGACCCTAAAAGTTTTTCGGCACCAGCCATATCTAAAACTGTTCTTGAATCAACCTGGGAGGCAACCTGAAAGGTCACCCGGGAAGTAATATTGGCCTTGATTAAACCAGTAATTACCTCCACCGAAGGCCTCTGGGTAGCTACCACCAAGTGGATACCGACCGCTCTAGCCATTTGGGCCAATCTGACAATTCCTACCTCCACTTCCCGGCCTCGAGCAGCCATTAAATCAGCTAACTCATCAATAATTAAAATAATGTAAGGCATCACTTCATCCTCATTTCTCAAAGCCATCTCATTATAACCGGCTATATCTCTGGCTCTCCCTCCAGATAATAAATCAAATCTTCTTTCCATTTCTAGAATTAACCATTTTAAAGCAT
>CAZWDF010000049.1:0-7643 GCA_964632335.1 uncultured Candidatus Saccharibacteria bacterium
TAATGAGTGAATTTATCGCGGGCAAAATCTAGGAGATTTGACTTCCCCTATTGACACATACTTTTAGAGTTGTTATGATTTAAGCCACTAGAGATAGAAGGCAAAAGCCTCTAGTTTAGAGCCTGAAAAGGCCGAGAGCTAGGGGTTTTTTGTGTTTAGGAGAATAGAATATGCCCTTCGGTGATTTCAAGGATTTTCAGGACTGCGTGGATAAGAACTCGGACAAATCAAACCCTGAAGCATATTGCGCGTGGCTGCACAAGCGCATTACGGGCAAGTGGCCTACGGAGAAAATGGGACTGACCGATGGTATGCCCGATGGCCTCAAGAATCTCTTCATGGAGTCCGTAGATGCCTGGATGAACGACGAGAAGGGCGAAGAATACGCCGTCAAGAGGGCAACCGAAGCGGCTGGCGCCGCCGGGTGGACGAAGCGCAACGGTACATGGTTCCGCCCCAAGGTTGACAATCAGATGCACCTCATTACCGGGGTCACGATATTCAAGTCAGGCACCTACAACGGAGACTCCTACTCCGAGGCGGATATTGACCAGATGGTGAGCGCCTACTACATATTGAAGGGCCGTGTGGACTGTCCCCTGAAACTGGGACATACCTCAGACGATTTCAATCAGAAACTGGCACAGAAGATGGGCGTGTTGCCCGAACTCATGCAAGGCGAGAATGGCAAGGGAGCCATCGCTCTAGGATGGGTAGAGAATCCCAGGCGATACGGAGACAACCTGATTGCCGACATCGCTGGTGTCCCATCGGCTATCAAGGAACTTATCGAGAACAAGCGGTATGCCAATCTCAGCGCTGAAATCATGCTGGGTTATGAGGACGGCGGCAAACAGTATCCCAAGGTATTGACTGGAGTGGCCTTGCTGGGAGCGGAACTGCCAGCCGTGCCTGAGGCTGACCTGGAGAAGGTAGCCATCTACACCAAGTCTGTCGCTGGGAAGATAGTGCAACTGGACAAGGAGGACGAGTTGGAAGAAGAGAAGGAACTGGACAATTTCTGGGGGGAGATGAAAGCAAGGCTGAAATCTCTCTTTCGTAAGTCAGACAAGAAACTTGAGGCAAACAACATGGATGCCCCAGTGAAAGTAGATAAAAAGGAGCAACTAAACAAGGAGGCAGAAGACGTGAAGGAACTTTGCACAATCCTTGGTTTGGCAGAAGACGCAGACAAGGATACGGCCATTGCAGCCGTGAAGAAACTGCAAGAGGGTGCAACTGTCAGGGAAGCGGAAACCAAGGAGTTCTCCAATGCCCGGGCGAAGATTGCACAACTCGAAAAGGACAATGCCACCTTGAAGGCCGAAGCGGATGCTGAAAAGAATAAGGCTCGCCGAGCATACTTCGTCAGTAAAGCCCAGGCCTGGCAGGTGATAAGCGGAAAGCCAGAGGAGTTGGCTGATAACCTCATGAAGATAGAGGCAGTCAGTCCCGCCCTGGCGGAACAGCGGATGAGCGAATACGAGGAAGAGAACAAGAGGCTGATGGCCCTGGGCGTGACCAAACCCATTGGCACCAGCAAGGAAGGCCCTCCCGCAGATGACGAGCACCCGTTTGTTAAGGAAGTCAAAGCGAAGATGGCCGCGGACACCAAGAAGACCGAGGCTATCGCTTTCGCCGAGGCTAGGCAAGAGCACCCATTGGTGTTCCGAGAGTACATGAAGTCTCGGCCCCGCCCAGTGAACAAGGAGGCGTAGCATGGCAGTAGAGACCAATATCTGGGACGAGACGTATAGAGCAATAGCGGACATGCAGTCCTGCCAGTATGCGTTTGTGAAATTCTCTGGCGCAGCCACGGTAGCCCTGTGCGACATTTCAGGGGAAGCCGCTTGCGGTATTTTGCAGAACAATCCGTACAGCGGGGACAATGCCGTGGTAAGAATGGCGGGACTGAGCAAGGTCAGGGCGGCTGCCACGATTGCGGTCAATCTCATGATATGCACCGACCACAGCGGCAGAGCTCTGGGAGTAACCTTGGGATCAGGAGACTATAGCATCGCTATGACCCGGCAGGTTCTGGCCGATGGCGGAATGTATGAGGTCATAGTGCGTGGCACGCCACACAGGATGAAATAAGGAGGCCAAATGGCTGGATCAACTGGAAGCAACATTTTTGATTTAACCTACCAGGCCTATGGCGACATGCGCAGCAACCAGTTTTACTGCGTTGAAGTCCAAGCGGCTGGAAAAGTCCAGATTTGCAGTGCTGTTACGGCAGTTGCCTGCGGCATCATGCAGGACAATCCCAACTCCGGGGACGTTTGCACCGTGCGCCATGAGGGTAAGAGCAAATACGTGCTGAACGGCTCCGTCACGGCTGGCGCTAGAATCGGGGCGGCAGCCAACGGTGGTTTGGCAAGCAAGACTGAAGGCTCAAATACCACGCACTACGTCATCGCTCAGGACGTTAACGGCGGCTCTTCGGGCGATATTGGCGTGTGCTTAATTCGCGGTACTCCGGTGAGAGCTGCATAAGGAGGCAATGACAAATGGCACAACCGACTGTATCAAGTGTTCATATAGATGCGGCGCTGTCGAATATCTCGATAGCCTACCGCAACGCCAAGTACATCGCAGACCAGGTGTTCCCTCTGGTGGACGTGGAGAAGCAGTCCGACTACTTCTACACCTGGACGAAGGACTTCTGGTTCCGCAACCATGTAGAACGCCGGGGGCCTGGTGCGGTATACGCTGAGGGCGGCCTGGAAGTCGCAAAGACGCAATATGTCTGCGTCAACAAGGGCCTGGCCTTCCCTATTCCCTGGGAGACGGTGAAGAACCAGGATGTTGCTGTGGACATCGAGACTGCGGGGGCGGAATGGCTGGCAGACCAGTTTGCGCTGGATAGGGAGATTGCTCTGGCGACGGCCTGCATAGATGCCAGCGTCTGGACCTCCAGCACCACGCTGTCGGGCACTAACCAGTGGAACGACTATGAGGGTAGCAATCCGCTGGGGAACGTGGCCACGGCCCGGCAAGCCATTAAGGCTCTTACGGGCCTGAAGCCGAATACCCTCGTGATAAACGAGGTGGTCTATGACACCGTGCGCAGACACCCAGACCTGTTGGACATGTACAAGTACACGCAGAAGGGCATTCTCAATGAGGTGCAACTGGCGGAGTGCTTTGACGTCGCGAAGGTCCTGGTAGGCGGCGCTGTCTACAACTCTTCTGCCGAGGGGCAGACGTTCAGCGGGTCGTACATCTGGGCGAATCATGCGTTGCTCCTGTACGTTCCGCCCAATCCCGGGAAGTTGGTTCCTGCCGCAGGCTACACGTTTGTGTGGGGGCAGGACGGGTACAGGATACCTATTACCCGCGTAGTAGACGAGTTCCGGGACCGTGACTTGCTGAAGGGCAATCACGCCTTTATCCAGAAGGTCACGGGGGCGGACTGCGGGTACGAAATCCTGAACGCAGTGGCATAAAAATATAGCTAGTGTGGGGCGGGGGACATCCTGCATCTCCTCCTGTCCTCCCCCGCCCCACAGTAGATGGAGGGTAAAATGACTATAGTCCATCGTGGCTATCATGTGTTTGGTAGGGCAAGAATGAAGAGTTCCAGCACCGTAGGGTCTGGAAACTTCAGTGTGGAGTCGGGTAACCTCATTGTGGGAGGCCATGCCACCAGCAACACGTTTCTCACGAACGTTTTTGAATACCCTGCTCCTGGCACGGACTGGACGAGGGTATCCACTGGGGCGTATCTGGGTGAGAGCAAGACGGGAGTCAAAGTGTGGATGCCCCTCAACTGGCTGAAGATAGGGGATGTAATCACTGGCTACAAGCTGCTGGGGCACGTTATGGCCTATTCGGGCGAGGCCAATACTCTGGACTGTGCACTACAGACGGTTGACAAAGCCGTCCCACCTACGGTTACTGCTATCACCAGCGGGATGATTGCCCAGCAGACCTCTGGTGGGTTTGATGTGGCATCGGTGTGTTCGGAGACGACGGTAGCCACAGACGAGCAATACCAACTGTTGGTTACGGGCACTACCAAGGCGTCAGGGCATATTGTGGTCATAGGCGCTGAGGTGGCCCTGAAGCGTAAGGTATCGGGATAAAAGGAAGGTAGGACATGAGGCTGCAGGTCAAACGGGATATCGGCGGGAAGCCGGTAGAACAGATATTCCACGTAAAGTGGCTGGCTTATGGCAAGAGTGAAGCGGTGATGTATTCGGTAGGCGCTGACCCTGTTGATTTGCCGGACGAAGTTGGAAGATACTTCGTGCGGAACTACGCTCAGTATATTGAGATAGCGCCTGCCGAACCACCCGTTGCGGAGGTAGAACCTCCAATAGTGAAATCCCCCCGCGTGGGAAGGCCCAAGAAAACTTAATAGGTGCGCCGCTCTGAACCCCGCCGCGAGGTTGTGGGCTCTGCGCCAAGCTGGCGCATGAAAGTAGGAGACGATAATGACTCGGATATTTGCAGTCCGCGCTAGGGCAATTGAGTTCCTGTCTGGTAACATCGCGCTCGTTAGCGGCGTGTGGGAGTCCGAAGTTTGGGACGGCCAGAAGTGGAACGTACTCCAGGGTTCGGCATACACCAACCGTTCCGGGTATCTGACTGTATTCCAAGCCGAGATGAGTGGGACATGGGATGTCCATGAGAACTGGCAACTTCTGTCTGGCGATGCGATAGAGATAAACACCCCCTTAAAGGCCCGCTGGGTAAAAATCCGCTATACAGGCGCGTCGGGCTACTCTCCTACTTCGGGCATGTTCCGCCTTGGAACGTGGGGCGCGCTCGAGGATACCAGGTCGCAGATACTGGGCTACAACTATGGCAGCAGCGAGTGGAAGGCAGTCGGTGTTGACCAGAGCGGCCAACTGGAAGTGACCACGAATGTCATCGTTGATAGTGTTAACATTTCGGGGCAGCGCGTACGTGTAGATGGCAACAGCTACAATGCCACCTCGGGCGGATGGCGCGGGGTAGCAGTCAACGATTCGGGCCAGACGATTGCTCGAACCTCTGGTGAGGTGACCAAGGTATCTGGTGAGGTGGTGAAGATTAGTGGGGAGACCATCGTTGTAGCGTCAGGCCCTTACGTCATAGCAAAGACCTCAGGAGAGGTAGCAAAGGTATCTGGTGAGACGATTGTGGTCGCCTCTGGCCCAGTGGTCATATCCAAAGTATCTGGTGAGACCGTCACCGTTGCTTCTGGCCCATACGTCATTGCCAAGACCTCTGGAGAAGTATCCAAAGTCAGCGGAGAAACAGTTGTCGTGGCCTCCGGGCCTTACGTGATAGCGAAGATATCTGGTGACGTCGTAAAGGTTAGTGGGGAAACTGTTGTCGTTGCTTCAGGCCCTTACGTTATAGCCAAAATCAGCGGAGATGTAGTCAAAGTCTCCGGAGAGGTCGCCAAGGTTTCTGGGGAAACGGTAGTTGTCGCGTCAGGCCCTTACGTCATTGCGAAGATATCTGGCGACGTTGTGAAGGTGTCAGGAGAAACCGTTGTGGTAGCTTCTGGTCCTTATGTCATAGCCAAAATATCAGGTGATGTTGTCAAAATCTCAGGGGAAGTCACCAAGATATCAGGTGAAACTGTCGTAGTAGCCTCTGGGCCGTATGTAATCGCCAAGATAAGTGGGGATGTAGTCAAGGTATCTGGCGAGACTATGGTGGTAGCGTCAGGTCCTTATGTCATCGCTAAGATTTCGGGGGATGCGGTTAAGGTCAGTGGCGAGACAGTAGTAGTTGCCTCAGGTCCTTATGTGATTGCTAAAATCTCAGGGGACGTAGTGAAAATCTCTGGCGAAGTAGTTAAGGTAAGCGGTGAGACACTTGTAGTTGCTTCGGGTCCCTATGTGATAGCCAAAGTCTCTGGCGACGTGGCGAAAATCAGCGGAGAAGTGGTTAAGGTATCTGGGGAAACAGTCGTTGTAGCATCAGGGCCAGTTGTTATCGCTAAAGTCAGTGGAGAAGTTGTCAAGATATCAGGGGAGACTGTTATCGCCCTGAATTCTGGGCAAACCGTAGTAGCCAGGCCGCAACTGGGAATCAGGCATCAGCCCATCTTGCACCCGTTCGCCAAGGGAAACCTCACCAGTGGCGGCGTGCAATACTGTACTCAGGTATCTGGGATAGGCTGGTCTGGGAACTATACCCTGGTGGAGTCGGTAACTATCACAAATCCCACCAATCACGTGCTGGAGGAGATTGACTTTGGTCTGGTGGCCGCTGTTGGCTGCGACAACACCAGCACGAGTTATAGTATGTTGTGGCAGGCATCGGATAATGGCTCGGACTGGCAGGACCTGCATACGGCATTGAGCGCCAGCGTAGGGGCGGTTTCGGGTACGGTAGTGGATATCACGCCTATCGCGGGGAGATTTGCGCCAGCAGGCAACTTCCTGGGTAGCGGAGCGTCCTTTGCGGTGAAGTGTACCATGTTTGCTAACAGCAGCGGCCAGATGGTGCGGGGGCAGACCAAGAACGCCTCCTACGTGATGCCTACCTACAGGAGTCTGTAATGATAGCGACAGAACATCCTGACCGTGTAGCCGAGAGATACTTTCTGGCGGATAAGTCGCTTGTGCTGTATCTGCCATTGTGGAAACGGGATGGTGGAGGGTTCCCGTCAGATGATGTCTATGGGCATTTTTGTACTAATTATGGTTCGCTGTGGACTCCGCAGGGCCGCAGCTTCGACGGCAGTGATGATTATGTGGATGCGGGGAGCGGGACGAGTTTGAATATTACAGATGCGATTACAATTGAGGCGTGGGTAAATTTAGCTAATATTGTAGTAAGCAGAAATATAATTGCGAAAGGAAATTACTATGTCATAGGACATCCCTGGGCAATACAATACCAAACTGACGATACTCTTATCTTTGGGATTGAGCAAACTGGGGTCGTAGGGGGTATATATCCTGGGGGACTCAAAGGCAGTTGGCATTATATTGTCCCAACCTTTAATAAAGATTTACCATCCCTCCAAATGAAACTATATATAGATGGTGTGTTATGGAAGACAGGGACAAGTACATCAGCAATACCAGTAACAGCAGATACTGTCCGAATCGGAAGTGGAATAAATGTTGTTTATTTCAACGGCCTCATTGGCGAAGTCCGCATTTACAATCGGGCATTAGATGATCTTGAAGTTCAACGCAGTTATGAACTGACCAAATGGAGATACCGATGATAACCCTGCGAAGCCCCTTGTCCGCGAGGAATGACATTTGGGAATCCCAGGTGAATATTAAAACACTCACCCCAGCAAGGCGTGCAAAGCTAATCCTGTTGCTGGACTCAGTGGGATTTGTCCTCAAATCTCCTGATGGTAAAGAAGTAGAGGGGGAGGTTGTAGATGATGCTGGGGTATATAAGATAGAGGCAGGATAAGATGGCGCTCAAGAATATAGTAGTCTTGGACGAATCAGGCAAGATACCAGCAACGGAAGTGCCTGCTCATGCTATTGACTCGCACGATACATCGGCCACGGGGGAGCAACTAGATGAGTTAGTAGGTGGTGGCACAAGCTATCTGCATAGCCATACTGCTGGTGCGGGAGATATGACCAAAGCCGTCTATGACCCTGATGAGGATGGCATAATCGCACCAGAACAACTCGATTTGTCGGGTAAGGCTGATGCAGCACATA
>CAZWDF010000050.1:0-7542 GCA_964632335.1 uncultured Candidatus Saccharibacteria bacterium
TAACCGGCCTCCTCGGTTCAGCATCTTTTACTGTCCCTACGACAACATCGCCGATTTGAGCATACCTATGTCGGGTCCCACCTAAAATAGTAAAACACTGCAATATCTTTGCTCCGGTATTGTCTATAACTTTAAGCATTGTGCGTGGTTGAATCATAAATTGAAAATGTCTAATGACTAATATCTAATTTCTAATAAAATCCCAATTCCTAAATGTCCAAGTCTAAATTTTTGGTAATTTTGTCATTGGACATTAGACATTGATTAGACATTAGTAATTAGGAATTAGAAATTTAAAGTTTCTTTATTACTCTCCAATGTTTCTCTTTCGATATTGGTCGGCATTCCTCGATTATCACTTTATCTCCAATCTGATATTCTCCATTTTTAACATGGGCTTTGTAGTTTTTGTGAAGGCGGTATCTTCTCTTATATTTTGGGTGTTCTTTTAATCTTTCCACCTCAACCACTACCGTTTTTGCCATTTTATTGGAAATTATTTTTCCTGTTAATCTTTTTTTCATTGTTATTTAGGCGGGTAGATGAGACTTCGTCTCATCGTCCCTTCACCTTCGCTTCCTTCGGAAGCTCGGTAGATAAAGTTAGTATTCTGGCAATTTCTTTTTTAATCCTACGAACCTCCCTAACATTTTTTACTTTACCAGCCGATAAGTCAAAACGCAGCTGCCTTAGCTTTTCTCGATTATCTACTAAAATTTTTTGCAATTCTGACTTTGATCTCTGTCGTAATTCTGATATTTTCATCGTGAGCTTTTTATAAACTTTGTTTTTATTGGTAATTTATCAGCCGCTCTCCCAAGAGCTTCTTCGGCGAGCTCTTCTTTTATTCCATCAATTTCAAAAATAATTCTTCCCGGCCGGATGGGAAAAACATAATGCGAAACTCCACCTTTTCCTCCACCCATAGGAACTTCTGTTCCTTTTCTAGTCACCGGTTTATCTGGAAAGATTCTAATCCAGAGTTTTCCACCCTTTTTAAAATATCTGATAATAGCACGTCTCGCTGCCTCAATCTGTCGGGCGGAAATCCAGCAAGTCTCTAAAGATTTTAATCCAAAAGAGCCAAAAGCCAGTTCGGTTGCTCTTCTTTCAATGCCTTTGGAGCGGCCTTTTTTCCATTTCCGATGTTTAACTTTTTTCGGCATTAGTATTGCCATCTTATTCAAATTTCTCGCCTTTGTAAATCCAGACCTTTATTCCGATTACTCCGTAAGTACAATAAGCCCTGGCCTGGGCATAATCTATATCAGCTCTTAGGGTTTGACGGGGAAGTTTTCCCCGTTTTAACCACTCGGTTCTAGCAATTTCAACTCCATTTAATCTGCCGGCCACCTCTATCCTTACTCCCTCCACCCCTTTCACTGCCATAATTTTATTTAAGGCCTGTTTTAAAACTCTTCGGTGATGAATTCTTTTTTCGATTTGTTGGGCGATGAATTGGCCGGCTAAAGAAGCCGAGGCCCAGGGATTTTTAACTTCTCTAATCTCCAGTTTTAATTCTCGCTTTTCAGGGGCTCGCTTGCGGGAGAGTGGTGGATGGGTTGTAGTCTTGGTAAATTTAAGAATGGCATCCAATTCTCTTTTTAATTCTTCAACTCCTCCCCCTCCCCGACCAATAATCATCCCTGGTCGGGCTGAAGAAATTACAATATTTATTTTTTCCGGAAATCTCTCAATCTCAATTTTTGCCACTCCTATTTTTCCCAGTTTTTTTCCTAAAAATTCTCTAATTTTAAAATCTTCTTCCAAATCAGCCGGAAAATTTTTTTGATAAAATCCTCGAGAGTCCCAGTCGGTTATCTCTTTTATTCTAAATACTTTTGGGTGGACTACGTGTGTCATATTTAAAAGGCTTTTCGGCGGAATACCCTTCTTATTCCCCTTTCAATTTTTGGTTTTGGGACTTCAATTTCTGGTCTTATTTTTGGTTTTTCTGGTTTAACCACTTTTTCCTCGACCTTTTCCTTTTTAATGACTTTCGGTTTAAGTTCTTTTACCTTTTTTGCCTGCCCCGTAGACAGCCTGCTTTCCTTCGGGGTTTCATCAAGAACTATAGTTACGTGAGAAGTTTTTTTCTGGATTTGATTAGCGCTTCCTCTAGCCCGAGCTCGCCATCTTTTATATTTTTGACCTTCATCAACTAAAATTTTTGAGATATAAAGATTGGCTTCGTCTAACTGAAAACTATTTTTAGCATTAGCTATGGCCGAGCGCAAGAGTTTCAAAATCGGGGAAGCTGCTTTTTTAATTGTAAAATTTAAAATATTTTGAGCTTCCTCAGCTCTCTTTCCCCGGATTAAATCAGCCACTAAACGAACTTTGCGGGGGGTGATTCTTAAGTGACGAAGTTTAGCAGTAACTGGCATATTACTTTTCAGTTGTTTTTAGTTTTTCGGTTTCTCTTTCAGCAACTTTGGTTTCTATTTCCCGCTGCATTCTTCCTCCGTGTCGGGAGAATTTTGTAGTCGGAGAAAACTCTCCTAATCGATGGCCAACCATATCTTCAGTCGCCTTAACTGGGAGGAACTCTCGACCATTATGAACTCCGAAAGTAAAACCAATCATCTCAGGCACAATGGTGCAACTCCTACACCAAGTTTTAATAATAGTTTTGGTGTCGGGCTTCAAATTCTTAATCTTCTTTAATAGTTTTTCTGTGATATAAGGACCTTTTTTTAAACTTCTAGCCATATTATTTTCTTCTTTTAATTATGAATTTTTCTGTCCACTTTTTTTTCCTTCTCGTTTTCACTCCCCGGGCCGGCTTTCCCCAAGGAGTTTTTGGTCCTTTAAGGCCAATCGGGGTCTTTCCCTCTCCTCCTCCATGAGGATGGTCGCAGGGATTCATTGCCGTCCCCCGGACAGTGGGCCTAAAACCCTTTAATCTTACTCTGCCAGCCTTTCCGATTATTTGGAAGCGCTTCTCCGAGTGGGAAACTTGGCCAATGGTGGCAAAGCATTCTTGAGATACTTTTCTGATTTCCCCAGAAGGAAGAGTTAAATGGGTCAAATCCGCCTCTTGAGCTAATACTTTAGCAGCCGTTCCTGCCCCCTTCGCCAATTTCCCTCCTCTACCAGGTTCCAATTCAATATTAAATACCTGGGTTCCAACCGGAATATTCTTTAATTTTATTCGATTTCCAATTTTGATTTCAGCTTTCTCAGCACAGATTATTTCATCTCCTACTTTTAAATCTTTGGGGGCTAAAATATATCTTTTTTCCCCGTCTTGATATTCCAAGAGCGAGAGAAAGGCAGTTCGGTAGGGATCGTATTCTAAAGCAATAACCTTAGCCGGCATTCCCAATTTCTCTTGGCCAAAGTCGACAATTCTATAAAGCCTTTTGACTCCCCCGCCTCGGTGACGAACAGTTATTCTGCCAGAACGAGCTCTGCCTGCTCTATTTTTTAGTACCAAAAGCAACCTCCTTTCCGGTTCCTTTTTCGTTAATATACTTTTTGGATTTTGTATTTTTCTCATATGCCCGAATCGCAATGAAGGCAAAGAGAGCTTAGTTCTCTTCTTTACCTCAGCTAAAGCTTCGGTGGGTGAAGAAGAGATTTATCTCTTCGACTAATTTATTTTGGCATTATTTCGATTTTTTGTCCCTCCTTTATTTTGACAATCGCTTTCTTGTATCCCTTTCTCCAACCTTGGATTTTTCCCAACCTCCTTTGCTTTCTTGGCACTTTAATAATTCTAACGGAAAGCACATCAACTCCGTAAATGTCCTCAATCGCTTTTCCTATTTCCGTCTTATTTACTCTTGGCCAAACTTTAAAAACGTACTGATTTTTCTCGGCGAGATCAGCAGCTTTTTCAGTGACATGGGGAGTTTTTAAGACTCTCCAAGCCTCCCCTACCACTCTCCTTTCTTTCTTGATTTTCAGAGGTTCAACCTCACTCGGTTTTTCAATTGGTTTAGGCTTCTCAGCTGGCTTAGGGGCCCGCCCTTTGGGCGGGAGGGCGGCGGGCGGGTTGTAGTCTTTAAGTTTCTTTTTGAAAATATTACCTATAGCCATACTTTTAAAATGTCTAAATCCTAATTTCTAATGACAAATAAAATGTCGAATTCCTAAATGTCTAATGTCTAAAATTTTTATCATTTGGCCATTAGTCATTAGGAATTGATTAGAAATTAGTCATTAGTCATTTCTTAGGAATGTTTCTTTTATTACCTTTACTGAATCTTTTGGCATAATTAAATATTTCAAAGAAAGTAAATCCAAACAGTTTAAGTCTTTTGCCTGAATGGTTTTAACGTCTGGCAAGTTCCTGGCAACCGAAATTATATTTTTATCTAACTCTGGCAGAGCAATTAAGACGTTTCCTTTTTTGAAATTTTCGGTTTTTGATTTTAAGTTCTCGATAATCTTTGCCATCAATTTCGTTTTGGGTTCATCTAATTTTATCTTATCGAGCAAAATCAAAAGATTTTGTCTTGCTTTTTCGGATAAAGCCATAAATAAAGCTAATCTTTTCATTTTTTTGGGAATTTTTTTCTCAAAGCTTTTTTCTTTCCTCGGTCCAAAAGTTATTCCGCCATGTCTCCAAAGCGGAGACCTGATTGAAGCATGTCTAGCCCGGCCTGTTCCTTTTTGCCGCCAGGGTTTTTTGCCACCACCTCTTACTTCTCCCCTATTTTTGGTATGAGCGAGCACCTTCCTGCGATTTGCCATTTGTGATACCACCACCTGATGCACCAAGTCCGGATTCATTTTAACATCAAAAATCTCCTTCGGCAGTAAAGCTGTTCCCGTTTCTTCACCATTTTGGTTGTAAACATTAACTTTCATAATTCTAAATTCTTAAATCAACCTCTAATTTCCAAAAGTGTTCCTTTCCTCCCCGGAACCGCTCCTTTCACTGCCAAAATGCTATTTTCTTTATCAACCTTTACCACTTTTTCCACCTACGCCGAAGGCTACGGTGGATCCTCCGTAGCTCGCCGTAGGCGAGCGTAGGAGGAAAATTTTTACATTCCCCTAATTTCAAGAAGTGTACCTCGTCGACCAGGAACGGCTCCCTTAACAGCTATGAGATTATTCCCAGGGTCAATCTTTATAATTCTAAGATTTTTCACTGTTACTCTTTCAAAGCCCATCCTGCCGGCCATTTTTCTTCCCTTTGTTACTCTTTCTGGAAAAGAGCTCCCCACCGAACCCAAGGTTCGAAGCTCATGCTTAGTCCCATGGGTGACTGATAACCTTCCTTTAAATCCCCACCGCTTTACTGCTCCAGCGAAACCCTTTCCCTTAGAAAGCCCAGAAACTTTAACAATGTCTCCGGCTTGAAAAATCGAAGCATCAATTACCTGAGCCACAGCGAAAGGTGGAAAAGAGGATTTATCCTCTTTGACAATCCTGAACTCTCTTAAGTATTTAAATTCTTTCCCTTTCATTGGCTTTTTAATTTTTTTTGGTTTTTCAATCTTTTTAAATCCAACCTGAATAGCCTGATAGCTATCTTTTTCTTTTGTTTTTATCTGAGTAACCTCGCAAGGGCCAACCTCAATCAAGGTCACCGGGATTCGATTTCCCTTTTCATCAAAAATTTGGGACATACCGAATTTTAAACCAAGGATAAATTTCATAAGACACTGATTTATGCCGAGTAATTGAAAACCGGGCAATAGCCCGGTTTTTTACCGTGACTATTTTTAAAAAATTAAAATTCAAAATTCAAGTTTAACATTTTAATTATACATTTTTTACATTTTGATTTCAATATCCACCCCAGCTGGTAAAGTTAAACTCATCAGGGCATCAATTACTTTTGGATTGGAATTTAAAATATCAATTAATCTCTTATGAACTCTCATTTCAAATTGTTCCCGGCTGTCTTTATGGACAAAAGAAGACCGATTAACGGTATATTTGTGAATTTCGGTTGGTATGGGAACCGGGCCAGAAACTTCGGCTCCATAACGCAAAGCTATCTCAATAATCTGTTTGGCAGAATTATCAATTACTTTATGGTCATAAGACCGCAATTTAATTCTAATCTTCGGCTTTATTTCCTCTTCAACTGCAACTGTTTTCTTTTTTGGCATCTTGAAAGAACCACTTTTGGATCTTGAATTTATTTAGTGATTTTAGTAACTACTCCTGCCCCGACAGTTTTGCCTCCTTCTCGGATTGCAAATCTTTGTTTTTCTTCCAAAGCAATTGGAGCAATTAATTTAATTTTTAAATTGACGGTATCTCCGGGCATTACCATTTCAGTTCCCTCTGGCAAAATAACATCTCCAGTAACATCGGTTGTCCTGAAATAAAATTGGGGTTTGTAACCAGAAAAGAAAGGAGTGTGTCTGCCGCCTTCTTCTTTGGTTAAGATGTAAATTTCTCCTTCAAATTCGGTATGAGGAGTAATACTACCTGGTTTTGCCAAAACCTGGCCCCTCTCCACATCTTCTTTTTTCAAACCTCTTAATAATATCCCAACGTTGTCTCCCGCTCTTCCTTCATCTAGAATTTTGTTAAACATTTCAACGCTTACTGCTATCGTTTTTACTGTTGGTTTTAAACCAACTAGTTCCACTTCATCGTTAGGATGAACTATTCCCCTTTCAATTCTCCCGGTAGGAACTGTTCCTCGACCGGCAATAGAGAAAACATCTTCAATTGCCATCAAAAAGGGCTTATCCGTTTCTCTAACTGGATCTGGAATATACTCATCTACTGCTTTCAATAAATCGAGAATTGGTTTGGCTGCTTCGTCATCCGGAGACTTTGCTTCAAGAGCTTTTAAGGCCGAACCTCGAATTATTGGAACTTCATCTCCAGGAAAATTATATTTTTTCAAGAGTTCCCGAACTTCGCCTTCAACCAAATTGATGATTTCTGGGTCATCAACTGCATCACATTTGTTCAAAAAGACAACCATTGCTGGTAATCCAACCTGTCGGGCTAAAAGAACGTGCTCCCTAGTTTGAGGCATTGGTCCGTCAGGGGCAGAGATTACCAGAATCCCGCCATCCATCTGGGCGGCTCCGGTAATCATGTTTTTGATGTAGTCAGCATGACCCGGACAATCGATGTGGGCATAGTGGCGTTTATCAGTTTCGTATTCCACGTGGGTAATGGTAATCGTCAGGCCTCGGGCCTTTTCTTCTGGAGCGGCATTAATGTCATCAATCGTCCATTCCTTGGCAGCCATTCCCTTTAATTTTAAGACGTGGGTAATTGCCGCAGTGAGCGTGCTTTTACCATGAGCGACGTGGCCGATGGTGCCGATGTTGACGTGGGGTTTCCCCCTGACAAATTTTTCTTTTACTGCCATATATTTGTATTTTGTATTTCGTATTTAGTATTTCGTATACAAGATAAAAGATGCTAAATACAAGATACAGATTTAATCTTAATATTTCTATTTTATTGTTTTTCGAAAAAAAGTCAACAGTCAATCTGTGGATAATTACCTTCTCTTTCTCCCGAGCGATAGCGAAGGGAAAAGAAGAAGATCTATCTTCTTCGCCCTTCAATAATCTCCTGGGTTATCGACTGAGGGGTCTCTTCATA
>CAZWDF010000051.1:0-7522 GCA_964632335.1 uncultured Candidatus Saccharibacteria bacterium
CCCTGGTGGGAAGAGAGACGTTTTCTCAAAAATGAAATACGAAGGTGGAGTTCACCGAGTTCAGCGTATTCCTGAAACCGAAAAAGGTGGAAGAATCCACACTTCTACTGCCTCAGTTGCAGTACTTCCTAAACCAAAAAAAACCGAAATTAAAATAAATCCTCAAGATTTAAAAATCGATTTTTATGGTTCTTCCGGTCCGGGAGGACAATATGTCCAAAAAAGACATACGGCTGTAAGAATTACCCATCTCCCAACCGGAATTATCGTTACTTCCCAAACTGAGAGAAATCAATTGGAAAATAAAGAAAACGCTATGGCAATTTTGGAAGCTAAACTTTTAGAGAGAAAAGAGACGGCAGAGTTGGAAAAACTCGGTGAAGAAAGACGCTCACAGATAAAATGGGCTAAAAGAGCAGAAAAAATCAGAACCTATAATTTTCCTCAAGACAGAGTGACTGACCACCGAATTAAAAAAAGCTGGCACAATATTGAAGACATTATGGCAGGAAGGTTAGGACCCGTCATCAAAGCCCTTCAATCTCTTTGATATCTTCTTCGTATCCGGCTTTAATAGATAAAACTGATCTACCATAAAATTCTTCCCATTTAGACCAACTGTACCCGGAAAAATATCTCATTACTGCTTTAAACTCATCTTGAGCTGCGCCCAAATCTCTCAAATATAAACCTGCAGCTAAAAAGGCATCTTTTATATTCCAAGGATCGGCTGCTTTGCCTGTAATTTCTTTAACTTTTTGACCGTAGCCAGATTTTGGATTAGCCCAGGTATCGGGGATAAACTGGGCTGGACCCATTGCTCCTCCCCAACCAACACTCATTGGACAAGAAACTGGAGTATTGTAAGGATCTCTACCCAATTCTTCTGTGATTTTCAAAAAATAAGGCACATCTCTCGTTGGACTCATCACTTTTGCCACTTCTTTTCCGGTCAAAAGTCTTACTCCTTCTCCAGTCGAGGGATTTTTTAAAAAACACTGACCAACATTTTTCCCGATATTCGATTCCTGGGTTAAAACAGCAAGCAAAAGGGCAGGTTTAACTCCGGTTAGAGTTTCCACATACTTGGCAATTTCATAAGCTTCGCCGAAAGTCGGAGCTTCAGGCACTCCAATTAACTCAAAAATTCTTGCTCTAATTTCAGCTGCTCTCTTTTCTGTTTCTTCTTTTGCTTTGAGATATTTCTGATACTCCGCCTCGGTTAATTTCAAAAAATAGTCTTTTTCTTCTTTTGCCTCCTGCTGTTCTTTTTTTTGAAGCGTTTGTATTTTTAATGCCTTTTCTGTGTCTTCTTTATCTTCGGATAATGACTGTTTTTCAGATTCGAGAGAGGATTTCAGATTTTTAATAGTTTCTAAAAGTTCTTGATTTTTAGAATTCAAAACTTCCAAATCCATTAAATTATCAAAAAAATCAGAGAGTTCCTTCTCTGAAAGTAAAATCTCGAGCAGAGACCTCTGATCTTCCTCATAGATATCTTGTAAAATATTAGCCAACTGAATTCGAGAATCTTTGATTTTTGAAGAAGTTTTTTCAATTGAAGTTTCGGTATCTTTAATTTGAAACCCGATGTCTTTAATTATTACATTTGACTCCTGAATCTGGAGGTCCAATTTCTCAACTTTTTTCTTTAAAACAGAGATTTGATTTTGAAGAGTCTTTTTTTCCGTTCCAGTTTTGGCAATATCTCCTTCGTATTGTGCGATTTGCTCTTCTAACTTTTTCAATTCCTCTTCCAGGGCTTTCCTTTCCTCGAGTGGATCCAAAGATTTGTTTTCATCTGAATTTGCCGCTGATTCAATAGAAACCTCATTTTCAACAGATAAAGTAGAGACAGAATCCTCAGCTAAAATCTTTCCGCCTTCGTTAGAAACTTCGGCGGATCCTCCGTAGCCTTCGGCAAAGGAGGAAAAACTTGGCAGAATTAAAGCCGAAATCAAGCTAAGAAACAGAAGCGTTTTAAGTATTCGCATGGTTTGTTTTTTCTTCTTTTCCTACTTTTTCTTCTTTTCCTACTTTTTCTTCTTTTTTCTCCCCAACTTTCTCTACTTCCTCCACTTTTTCCTCAATAGGTTTTACCAACTCTTCCTCCACTTTTACCGGAGCCAAAACATGAGCCACAATTTCTCCCGCTGCTCTTTGAACTTTTACCCCCTCGGGTAGTTTTAAATCTAAAATTTTAATGTTATCGGCAAAAGTTTTTAGATTTTCGATATTAACCTTAATTTCGTGAGGAAGATTCCGGGGGAAAGCTTTTACTTCTATCTCAGAAATATTTTTGACTAAAGTCCCTCCTGAATCTTTCACTGCCAATGCCTCTCCTTCAAAAACTAAAGGTAAAGTCACTGTAACTTCCTTCTCTAAACTTGGTTGATAAAAATCGATATGAAATAGCTTATCAGTCAATGGATCTCTGACTACCTCATAAATTAAAACTAAAAACTTCTTTTTATCAACTTCAAGGGAAATCAAAGAACTTTCCCCGGCAGCTTTATAAATTTTCTCAAATTCTTTCAAATTGATTTCGATGGAAAGAGCTTCTTTCATTTTCGGCCCATACAAAACCCCGGGTAAAATGCCCTTTTTTCTCAAAACCTTTGCTTTTTTACCTAGTTCTTTCCGAATTTTAGCCGAGAGACTTAACATTTATTTTTTTCTAATGACAAATCTTTTGTCTAAATCTTTTAATGTTTCCATTACTCCGGTATATTCTAATTCTGACATTGGCAGCATGGCTGCTCCGGAAAATCCCTGCTTTCTTATTTCTTCTGCTTTCTGGGAAACTTTCATTCTGACATAATCCCAATAGGGCTGGTCAAAACAGTCGGCGGGCTCGGTCAATTTACCATTTTTCATCGAAAAAGCCAAACAGGAAACAATTGGCGGGCCATCGAAAAAGGAAATCGGAGAATTTTTCTTAACCGGCATCAAAGGACCGGCGTGAGAACCTCGCATAAAACCAGCTACAAAATGGCCAATGGTATAAGGAGAGAGAATTTCTCCGGTTGCTGGAAAATCTTTTTGAGTTCTAATTAGCATTACCGGGTCATCTTTGCCAACATATTTTCCAGCAATGTTGTGTAATCTGGTAGTAGAAGCCGAAACCACCTGCTCTCCTGAAGCTCGAGAAAAAATTGATTCGACTACAAAGCGACCTGTATCTCTTAAAAGAGCAGCGATATCATAAGTTTCTTCGGGGCTAACCAATTCAATAATTCTATCTGTTTTAGTATAATTCACGTCCATAATCACGAATTTAAATCCTTGTTTTATTCTTGGCGATAAAATTAAACCGGCACAATGCATCGGGTCAGCAAAAGCTAAATAAAGAGGTAAATTAAAAGCTCCGGGTTCAGTTTTATCTGCCATAAACATCAAAAAGGGTTCAGCCGGCCTTTCCTCAATTTCCATTTCGGCAACCTGAGGTCCCATTCCTTTGACGTTTCCAGAAAAGGCAGTTTTTAATAAATCTTGGCCAGCTCCATATAATCCTTGAGCTTTGGCAATTTTGGTGCCAACGGCAAAGGCATCCCAACAAAGTTTATGAATTTTTGGATTCAAGACACCCTTTTTGTGAGTCGTCAAAATGGCAATATCATCTCCGGTGTGCCCAATGTAAGAATCAATAATTAATCCCCTACCCTTTTCTTTAATATAATTGGAGATCGTCTCTAAAAGTTTTTGGCTTGGCTTGATGTGTCCGCCGATGCTCCCGATGTCAGCCTTAATAATTGATAAAGTAATTTTCGCCATATAAATGATGGCAGTCGATGAACCTAAAGGTTCATCTCTACCTTCGCTGGCATAAATGCCAGCTCGGTTATTAATTATTTTTTATTCCGACCTTTTAATAATTGTTTTTCCGTTTTGGCTACGGCAAGTATTGTTTTAATCACTGTATCGGGGTTTAATGACATTGATTCTATCCCTTGTTCGACTAAAAATTCGGCGAATTCTAAATAGTCACTCGGCGCTTGACCGCAAATTCCGCAATATTTTTTTCTTTTTTTACATTCTTGGATTACTTTAGTAATCATTTCTTTTACCGCCTCGTTTCTCTCATCGCCTACTTTAGCAACCTGAGCCGAGTCTCTATCTAATCCTAAAACTAATTGAGTTAAATCGTTGGAGCCGATACTCATTCCATCGAAAATTTCCAAAAATTTATCAGCCAAAATGACATTGGAAGGAATCTCGCACATCACGATAACTTTTAAACCGCCCTCCCCCTTCTTTAGTCCGGTTTTTGCCATTAAATCTAAAACTTTTTTGCCTTCTTCAACAGTTCGACAGAATGGAATCATTGCCCAAATGTTTTTCAAGCCAAAAACTTCTCTGACTTTTTTAATTGCCTGGCATTCCATTTCAAAAGCCGGTCTAAACTTTTCGTCATAATATCTTGAGGCTCCTCTCCAGCCCAGCATGGGGTTTGATTCTTCTGGCTCAAAAATCTTTCCGCCAACTAAGGCGGAGTATTCATTAGTTTTGAAATCGGAAAGCCTAACGATAACCGGCTTCGGATAAAAAGCGGCAGCAATTTGAGAAATCCCCTCGGCTAACTTATCAACAAAATACTGTTTTTTGTCTTTGTAACCATAAGTTAATCTGTCGATTTCTTTTTTTATTTTTTTATCCTTTATTTTTTTGTAATGGTAAAGAGCAAGAGGATGAATCCTAATTTTGTCAGCCAAAATAAATTCAATTCTGGCTAAGCCTACCCCGTCATTTGGCAAAAAGGAGGTTTTAAAGGCAATGTCAGGAGCTCCGATATTTATCATTATCTTTGTTTTTAATTTGGGAATCTTTTTCAGGTCGTATCTCTTAATCTTGAAGGGGGTTTTCCCAAAAAATATTCTTCCTTCCGATCCTGAAGTGCAATCTATAGTAATTTCTTGGCCATTATTTAAAATTTTTGTTGCTTCTTTGGTCCCAACAATGCAGGGTAAACCAAGTTCCCTGCTTACTATAGCTGCATGCGCGGTTTTGCCTCCTTCATCCGTCACAATTGCTGAAGCAAGGGGAAATATACTTACCCAGTCTGGGTCTGTCATTTTTGTTACCAAAACCTCTCCCTTTTTAAATTCGCCAATTTTTGAAACATCTTCAATTATATGAACTTTTCCCTGTCCAATTTTATTTCCGATGGCAATACCGGTTAAAATTGGTTTTTTGTCAGTTTTTATTTCATATTCTTCGTAAAATTGAATTTTTTTAGGGGCATGAACCGTTTCTGGTCGAGATTGAACGATAAAAAGCTCACCGGTTTTACCATCTTTAGCCCATTCAATATCTTGAGAAATTCGGTAATGGTCCTCAATCAGACAGGCCCATTTTGAGAGTTTTAAAATTTCTTCATCAGCCAAAGAAAATTTTAGCTGTTGTTCCGAAGAGACATTAACCTCTTTCAAACCGCCTCTTTTATCATAAACTAATTTTCTTGTTTTTCTACCCAAATCCTTAATGATAATGGGTTTATAGGGCTTGCCCTGAGTGAGCGAAGCGAGTCGAAGGGTTGGCTTGAAAACATAAAATTCATCCGGGGTAATTTTCCCTTTAACAATCATCTCTCCTACTCCCCAGATTGAGTTAATCAAAATAACATTTTTAAAACCGGTTTCGGTGTCTAAGGTAAAAATAATTCCAGAAGAAGCCAAATCCGACCTCACCATCTTCATCACTCCTACCGATAAAGCAAATTTTAATTGTGGAATATTCTTTTCTTCACGGTAGGCAATCGCCCTGTCATTGAAAGTCGAAGCGATACATTTTTTTATTGCTTTTAGGAGGTCTTTTTCTCCTCTAACATTTAAAAATGTTTCAAACTGACCGGCAAAAGAGGCGGTGGGGGCATCTTCTGCCACTCCAGAGGTTCTAACCGCAACGCTAGCATTTTTCTCATTACATTTTTTTGATAATTCTTGGTAAACTCTGGCAATTTCTCTTTTTAAATCTTCGGGGATTTTGGCTTTTAAAATAAGATTTCTGACCTTTCCCCCGGTTTTTTGTAAACTTTTGATATCACGTTGATTAAATTTTTTAAAAATCTCTTTTAATTTTTTATCAATTTTGTTTTCTTCCAAAAAATGCCAGTAGGCCTTAGCGGTTAAAGCAAAACCATTAGGAACTTGAACGCCCTTTTTTGAAAGTTTTCCCAACATTTCGCCCAAAGAGGCATTTTTCCCTCCGACCAAAGGAACATCTTTTTTAGAAATTTCCCTAAACCACAAAATATATTTTTTATTTTTTTTCATATTACTTCTTTAAAATTTGTTTTATTTTCTCGACGATTTCGGGATTGGCTAAGGTGGAGAGGTCGCCAAGTTCTTCACCGGTAGGCGAAGAGGATAAATCCTCTTCTTCACCCTTCGCTGCGGCTCGGGTAACTAATTTTTTTAAAATTCGTCTCATGAGCTTGCCGGACCTCGTTTTTGGTAAATCCTCAACCAAATAAACCTCTTTTGGCAAAGCAATGGGTCCAATTTCTTTTTTCACCTGTCCAATAATTTCTTCTTTTAAGTCAGACAAAGACCGGGTCTCTGCTAACTTTTTTGAGACGGCGAAGACTACCGGTACTTCGCCTTTTATTTCGTCTGGAATACCAACAACAGCACATTCGGTAATATCAGGATGTTTTGAAACCGCATTTTCCAATTCTCCAGTGGTAACTCTATGGCCAGCCACTTTAATGACATCATCAACTCGGCCGACAATTCGGATTAAACTGTTTTCATCTTTGTAAGCAGCGTCACTGGTAAAATAAATTTTTTTTCCATATTGACTCCAGTAGGTTTTCAAATATTTTTTTGGGTCTTTATAAATCCCTCGAAGCATCCCGGGGGCAAAAGGAGGTAAAATAACTAAATTTCCCTGCCTGCCGGCAGGCAGGCTTCTTTTCTTTTCATCAAGGATATCAACTTTTATTCCGGGAAATGGTAGACCCGTAAAAGCTGGTTTAAAAGGACCAATCCCTGGCAAAGAAGTTATTAGAATTCCGCCTGATTCTGTCTGCCACCAGGTATCAACAATTGGGCATCTTTCCCGGCCAACCTCTTTAAAATACCATTGCCAGGCTGCCTCATCAATTGGTTCCCCTACTGAGCCTAGAAGTCTTAAAGTTTTTAATTTGTATTTTTTCAAAATCTCAGCCCCGTATTTCTCAAACATCCTAATTGCCGTTGGGGCAGTATAAAAAATTGTGACTTTATATTTCTCAATAATTTGAGCCCATCTATCGGGAGTAGGCCAATCGGGAACGCCTTCAAAAATGACAAAGGTGATTCCATTTAATAGAGGCGAATAACAGCTGTAGGTGTGGCCGGTAATCCAGCCCATATCAGAAGTAGACCAAAAGATATCATCTTTTTTCCAGTCGAATATCCATTTTCCAGTAAAATTAGCTTGAACCATGTAGCCGGCGCAAGTATGTAAAACTCCTTTTGGTTTGCCAGTACTCCCGCTCGTGTAGAGAATAAACAATAAATCTTCGCTGTCCATAATTTCT
>CAZWDF010000052.1:0-7479 GCA_964632335.1 uncultured Candidatus Saccharibacteria bacterium
ATGCCTTGCGAGAGCAATCCCATCGTTAAAGATGGTGGTGGAAACATGATCAAGCCCAATTATGTCGTATTAGTGATGGACAATTAAAGATAATCACTCTTTGATGTAACAAACCAAGCTATTGTTACCCAACAGATTGCTTTTTTGTTACTAACTCCAACATCTCAAGTGATTATTCAATAAAAAAGAAGGGGTGTATAGGTTGGCCCATACACCCCTGTGTTTATTTATACCTGACAACTATACAACCACGGTTAATTCGACCGTCCACTCACCCTTTTTCCATCTTTCCATGGGCGTTTGTAGTCAAATGATATTGTCGTAGTACCCTTCCTAAGGGATTAAAAAGTCCTTACCTCTTTGCCCGAAGCACCTACGACCCTGTCGCTTCAGGAGACAAAAATTTTTGTTCATACTGCTCTAGCACAGTATTGTTGGTAATCTTGGGATTCTCAGGCCATTGGAAACCAGTGGTAGGATTGGAACCTAAAGTGACAATCAACGATCCGGGATAAGTGATCTCAACTTGTTTAGCAATGTGTTTGAGATTTGAAAGTTCGTCGTATGAGACTTCTACCCCTATTGCAGACCGCCCATCATCCAAGGGAGGCATATTACTATTCAATGACGACGTTTTCCTGTTAATTGATTTTTTTCATTTATCAACTTTTCGGTTTTTATAGTCATTTCCGATTCTGTCAGCTACCAGGATCGCCGACGATACATTAGCTGCCGTTATTGGAAAGGGCATTGAATGGATAGACTCTTCAGCTATGCAAGATTTTTCAGCGACAGCTTTTAGTGCATCTTCGGAGATATTTTCTACACCTATATCAGCAAGACAAACAGGAAGTCCAACTTCCAAGCAGAAATCCAATACTTCATGAATCTCTTCGATTGGACTATTTTCCAGTATCAGCTGAGCCAGCGTGCCGAAAGCAACTTTTTCGCCATGGTAATATTTATGTGTTCCTTCCAGGATCGTTAGACCGTCATGAATGGCGTGTGCAGCGGCTAATCCACCACTCTCAAATCCGAGTCCGGAAAGGAGGATATTTGCTTCAATAATATTCTCGAGCGCCGGTGTGACCACGTTTAAATCGCAAGCTAATTTGGCTTTCAAACCGTCTTGAAGAAGGGTCTTATAACATAATGTGGCAATCGCTAACGCAGCGTTAGTACTTTTGGTCGGTCTGCATGCACCCTCACGGTATCCACATGGCAGCCCGGCATTTACGTTGGAATAAGAATTTGCCGTAGCCCTGGCTTCAAAGTAAGTAGATAATGCATCGCCCATGCCGGATACAAGGAAACGAGCGGGAGCTCTGGCTATCACAGTAGTGTCAACCAGTACGACGCTCGGACTTTGTTTGAAGTAGTCATAGTCTTCAAATGCACCCTCAGGAGTGTAAATCACCGCAGAATGACTTGTTGGAGCATCTGTGGCGGCAATTGTCGGCACGATAATCAGTGCTTCTCCCTGAGCAACACATTTGGCGGTATCAATGGCTTTACCGCCACCGAGGCCAATTGTGCAATTGCAGTTTTTCTCTATCGCCGTGTCCTTCAACCTTTTTATTTCAGGGCGTGAACATTCTCCGTGGAATCTACCCTCGATGAACGTAACCCCGAATTTGGTTGCGGTAGCATCCAGTTTGTCTTTGACACGCGCCACATCATCGGGATGAGCAATCAACAGGGCTGACATACCAAAGGTCTTGACAAAATACCCCAGGTTCAATATTTCATCTTCGCCTTGCACATATTTCGTCGGGCAAATAAATGATTTTCGCACCTTTATTCCTCCTTAAATCATTACACGCAGACTTTTTTAACTCGTGGATATCTAAAGATGGGCGTCCAGCCAACTTTCCATGTCAGACATCACCTGGGGATATTCCGTCTCGTTAAAAATCTCGTGGAGCAAGCCTTCGTATAGTTTGAGCGTCTTGTCCGTGGAACCAATGTATTCATACAGTACCTGACTGCGCGCACCGTCCGGGCCTCCATTTCCCGCCATGATGAGAACAGGAATGGATATACGGGGGACGATTTCTGGTAATTTGCCCATTATGCTGAAAAGGGGCATCCCTTCGGGAACAGGACCGCGATAAACGAGGGGATCATTCTCGTAGGCTTCAATTACAGCCCGATCGCGGCTCAACATCGCGGTGGGAAGGGGTTGACCAGCAGGGTGCCTGGGCATCGGAGGATCTCCCGGCTTCGCCATTCCTCCTCCGGAGGTAATCAACCCGTCCAAATCCTGCTGATATTCCGCCGTATATAAAAGAGCGATTGCCGAGCCCATACTATGGCCGACTAAGAATAGCTTACCTCCAGGAATTTCCCGCCGGACAAGATTGAAAAACGTCCTCAGGTCTTTAACGTAATCATAAAAATCGTCGACCTGGACACGCTCGCCGTCTGACCTGCCGTGACCTCGGTGATCGAGGGCATAGACGGCATACCCTTTGGGCACGAAATAATCGACCACATTGTTGTACCGGCCGCTATGTTCGGCAAAGCCATGCGAAACCAGCAGTACTGCTTTGGCACCCGCGGGGGGTAGCCATTTCTGGTAATAGATGTTGAAGTCCTTCAAACCTTTAAAACTGGATTCCTTGTGCAGCATTACATGCCCCTAGTTACTATATTCGCCACATTATTAACATATTAGACATACTTAATCAATATGTCTATCCTCTGTTTGATGTAATTGTGTAGCTTCTATAAGGGTTGGTAATAACACGAAGCCTTGGCTAATGTTACTCCTGCTGATGTTTATCGCGTCCGCAGAGAGCATATCCTGGCCCGGAGAAAGAAGCCGAAGTAAAAATACTACAGATAAGACTTAAGTACAGCCGGAAATGAGGGAGCTTGACATGACCAAGTAAGCTGGCTAAAGTTTACAATAGTAAGTTGTGGCTTAAATATTTGCGACACACAATCATTATTCTTGAATATTTTTATAGGATATAATAACATTCTACAATTCAGTAAAAGCGTCGTTCTATATCTAGTTGTCGGTGAGATAAGGAGATTTCATGAAAAAATTGGTCAATAAACCGGAAGATGTAGTACGTGAGAATTTAGCGGGTATGGCATCTGCTCATTCCGATATCATTAAAGTGCATTTTGAACCAAACTTTGTCTATCGGGCTGATGCTCGGGTACAGAACAAAGTGGCCCTTATTTCTGGAGGAGGCAGTGGACACGAGCCGATGCACGCTGGTTTCGTTGGGATGGGGATGCTGGATGCTGCCTGCCCTGGTGAAGTCTTCACTTCACCGACGCCTGATCAGATGCTGGAAGCGGCTAAAACAGTACATGTTGGCGCTGGCGTCCTTAACATTGTGAAAAATTATAGCGGCGATGTAATGAACTTTGAGATGGCAGCCGAGCTTGCTCAATCTGAGGGGATTCGTGTTGCCAATATCCTGATTGACGATGATGTTGCCGTAAAGGATAGCCTGTACACTCAGGGACGGCGTGGTGTTGGCACAACGGTGCTTGCTGAGAAGATCTGCGGAGCCGCTGCTGAGAATGGCTATGATTTGAAGCGGCTGGCAGATTTATGTCGGCGAATCAATAGCAATGGTCGGAGCATGGGAATAGCACTTTCATCCTGTACGGTACCTGCCAGGGGTATCCCTACTTTCGAGTTGGGTGATGATGAGATGGAGGTCGGCATAGGTATTCATGGTGAGCCAGGTCGGGAACGTAAATCGCTAGAAGCTGCCGATGCCATCACCGATTTGCTGGCTTTATCGATAATTGAAGACCCAGCTTATACACGCACTATTCGGGAATGGAATGAGACCAAAGGCACCTGGGTGAACATCGAAATCACGAACCAAACCTTAAAATCCGGCGACCGGGTGCTCGCTTTTGTGAACGGCATGGGCGGTACACCCGTTGCAGAGTTGTATATTGTCTACCGAAGGCTGGTTGAAATTTGTGAGAAGAAGGGATTGAAGATCGTGCGGAACCTGATTGGTTCTTATATCACTTCGCTGGAGATGCAGGGTTGTTCTATCACTCTACTCAGGATGAATGATGAATTTATTAAGCTATGGGATGCCCCGGTGAAGACCCCAGCTCTGCGTTGGGGAGTATGACGAAGTGATCAAAGAACAGATTATAAAGTGGTTGCAGGCCATAGGGCACGTCATGGAAGCGAACAAGGAATTTTTAACGCAGCTTGATGCCGCTATTGGTGATGCTGACCACGGTATCAACATGGAACGAGGCTTTAAAAAGGTAAACAGCCAATTAACTGCTGTTGTGGATAAAGACATTGGCAGCATTTTGAAAAGTACCGGTATGGCACTAATTTCTTCGGTGGGTGGAGCGAGCGGGCCGTTATATGGCACCTTCTTTCTCAGAGCAGGCACAGTTGCTTCAGGGAAGCATGAATTAAACATAACTGAATTGGCTGATGTTCTTAAAGCTGGGCTATTAGGAGTGATTGAGCGCGGTAAGGCACAGGTTGGGGATAAGACTATGGTAGATGCTCTAACACCCGCGGTGGGAGCCTTTGAACAAGCCGCCGAAGACAGTGCGGGCATAGCCGAGGCTCTAGGGCGAACGGTAGCCGCTGCCGAACAGGGAATGAAAGATACCATCCCCTTGATTGCCAGGAAAGGCCGGGCTAGCTACCTCGGAGAACGAAGCATCGGCCATCAGGACCCCGGGGCAACCTCTGTATATCTTATCCTTAAAGCCTTACATGATGTAGTCTCTTAAAAGGAGCGGACAAGGTGGTCGGCATAGTAATAGTAGCCCACAGTGCCCAGCTTGCCGAAGCTGTGCGAGCACTGGCTAAGCAGATGCTTCGGCAGGAAGTACCACTAGCAGCAGTGGGCGGAGTTGATGATCCAGAAAACCCTTTCGGTACCGATGCCACACAAATTCACGAAACTATCAAGTCCGTATACAGCGACGACGGAGTTATCGTCTTAATGGACATAGGTAGCGCTTTATTAAGCGCTGAGACATCTTTGGAGTTTCTAACCGAGGAGCAGCGGGCAAAAGTGCGCCTCTGCGAGGCACCATTAGTAGAAGGAACAATCGCCGCTGCGGTTAGCTCAGAAGCTGGCGGAACCCTTGAACAGGTTATGGATGAGGCGCGTGGGGCATTGGCTGCCAAAGCATCTCAACTGAAGGCAGAAATTTCTGAAATTTCTATCAGGACGCCTCGAAAAACTGAAGCTCAATCGGAGGAGATGTGTCTTACCATACGAAACCGTTTGGGTATCCATGCCAGACCGGCAGCACGGTTTGTGACCACAGCCGCTCAATACCAATCTGACATCACAGTGCGCAACATCACCAGGAACAGCGGTGCTGTCAGCGCCAAGAGTATTAATCTGATAACCACTCTGGGTGTGCGCCAGGGCCACGAAATAGCAATTAGTGCTGTGGGACCTGACGCCGAGGAGGCACTTGTTGCTCTCAGAGCCCTGGTGGAAAGCAATTTAGGTGAGCCGGAGAAAGATATAGCAGGCCTTATTGAGAAAAGGACCGCTGCGAAACTGATACCAGCTAAAGGTAAAATTGCTGGTATTCCAGCTGCCCCCGGGATCGCTATCGGTCCAGCAGTTCTTTATCAGCCTCACATTACCGAGATATCTCAAGCGAAGGTTGATAACCCTGAAGCTGAGTGGCAACGTTTGCAGGCAGCAATTGGTTCTGTCCAGCGAGAGATACGAGCAATACGAACACGCATATCAGTAAATGCAGGTGAATATGAGGCAGCCATCTTCGATGCTCATCTCCTTTTTTTAGAAGATCCGGCACTGCTCGAAATGGCACATCGGAGGATATTTGAGCAAAAAGACAATGCCGAAGTATCCTGGCAGCAGGTGATTGATGGCATGATTGAATCCTACCAAGCAATTGAAGACCCCTATATTCGTTCTCGAAGTGCTGATTTAGCTGATTTGAAGATGCAAGTATTGCGGCTACTTGCGGGCGTTACCCTCGCACCCTTTTCGCTGACTAAACCAGCTATTTTGGTCGCCGCTGATTTAGAACCGTCTGATATCGCCCGATTGGAGCCTGGCAAAGTGTTGGGCATTTGTACCGCAAGCGGTGGCGCTAATTCCCATAGTGCTATTCTGGCACGAGCACTCGGTATACCGGCAGTAGTTGGTGTTGGGCCAGAAGTAATGCGCCTTGCTGACGGTGTTCAACTCGTGCTCGATGGAAAAGAAGGATGGGTGCAGGTGAGCCCAAATGATATTGGGTCATTCCAGAAGATGCAAAAAGCTTGGCTATTCTCTCAAAAGGCAGCACACAAAGCGAGTCGGAAATCAGCAGTAACCGCCGACGGCCGGCATATTAGAGTTGCGGCTAATATAAATAACATTGCCGAGGTACGACATGCTCTCAGTCAGGGTGCTGAAGAGATAGGTGTTTTACGAACCGAGTTTCTTTTCATGGGAAGGGCAACCGCTCCTTCCGAAGAGGAACAACTAACTACTTACCGAAGCATCGCTGAGTTGATCGGCAAACGTCCCCTCATCATCCGTTGCCTAGATGTGGGTGGAGATAAACAGCTTCCCTATCTCAATCTACAGGTCGAAGCTAATCCTTTTCTGGGGCAGCGTGGTATAAGACTCTGCCTGGACCACCCCGATCTCTTTAAAACTCAACTGAGGGCGATACTGCGTGCCAGCCCGGGGCATCAGCTTAAAATAATGCTCCCGATGGTTTCCTCAGTTAAAGAAGTGCAAAGCGCTAAGGATTTGCTCAGTAAGGCACAGGCTGAACTCAGGCGAGTTCATATACCTTTTAATGAGTCAATGGAAATAGGCATTATGATAGAAGTGCCGTCAGCTGTTGTCATTGCTGATCGCCTCGCCGGAGAGGTGGACTTCTTCAGTATTGGTACCAATGACTTAAGCCAGTACGTTATGGCGGCAGACCGCACTAATGCCCGAGTGGCGTCTCTAAGCGATGCACTTCATCCTGCGGTGTTGCGTATGATTCACCAGGCGGTTAAGGCCGGGCATGAGGCCGATATCTGGGTGGGGTTGTGTGGAGAGCTAGCCGGCGATAAGTTAGCCGTACCTATTCTATTGGGACTGGGCATCGACGAACTCAGCATGAGCCTTCCGGCCATTCCTGTTATTAAGCAGACGATTTCCCAGTTAACAATGACTTATGTAAAGAAATTAGCTAGTGAGGTGTTGTATCTAGATTCCGCCGAAGAAGTAAGACAATATATAATGAAGAAGCTTTTCCTCTAAATCTTTTCGTCCGTATCCTCACAGCTTGTTTTG
The DNA here is from genome assembly GCA_964632335.1 of uncultured Candidatus Saccharibacteria bacterium. GTDB lineage: Bacteria > Patescibacteriota > Minisyncoccia > Minisyncoccales > CAZWDF01 > CAZWDF01. The sequence continues at coordinate 7,287 of CAZWDF010000052.1, forward strand.
TTACCTCTAGGATATAGGTTCCTTTTTTACTTTATAACTTCATAGCTGTCCATCAGGCGTAAAATCAAGCGGACCTTTTTTTAGGTACTAAACAATCCGCTATATTAGTATATTGAATAACAGATAGAGATGGCTCCGGTTACAATAGAAGTGGTGAGCTTTCAAACACCAAATCTAAAGTAGGAGGAGCCAT
>CAZWDF010000053.1:0-7393 GCA_964632335.1 uncultured Candidatus Saccharibacteria bacterium
ATTGGACGCATCGCGTATTGTCCAAGTGATCCCATCAGGACTCGTCTGCACTCTTTGATTTCCAGTGCCATTCATCGAGACCGCACAGAATAGTTCCAGTTCGGGAGACCAAGTAACGGACGTCCAGATATAGTCTGCCGCCCCGGAATGGGAACTCCAAAGAATACTTAATGGGGCATTCACCACCTTTTCGCAGAGACCGCCGGAAATGTAAGTGCCAAATCCCGTTCCATCTATCGGTGTAGAGCCATCTGCTGAATATAAATCGCAAGTATAGATTCCCATGCTCAGAACTGCGTTTTTCACACAATAGACATTTCCATTTAGTTCGGTCATTCCAACAACGTCGGTAATCAAAATACGTTCATCGCTCCAAAAGGGTTCTTCATCGATTGGCTCCAGGGTCAGCACAACGGGATCCGTCTTGCTAATCCCCGTTATCTTGTCCGATGTTACGGCGGAATAGTCGAAGGTCTTACCGCAGTCCACGAAGAAATAGTCCTCTTCCTCGGCCGGCAATCTGATCGGCTTCATGCGCTCAATATATTTGACGGGTTTTGTTCCCCCTTCGGTAGCGATCTCATGTTTGACTACAAGGTAGACCACATCCTCGTCGACGCCCGGAATCACAGCCACACTCTCGACCGTCCCGTCCATCGGGTGTCTGGCCCAAGCCAGAATGCCGTGATTGCGTTCCAACGTTAGACTTGCCAATTCGCCGTTACCCAGAACCAACCAGAGAATCGATCGCGGAGAGCGTTGCCAAGCCATTTCTCTGATTCCCTGAGCGCAGATATGATCAGCCAGTAGAGTCAGATCGGGAGAGATATATCCCCCACGCTCTTCGGAGTACATGAACTCCCGAAGTCGCTGGCCTCCCTTCTGTGTGAAGAGGATTGATTCATTCGCGAGCAGGGCAGAAATGTTTGCGTTCCCATGAGCCGATACCCGCTCAACATAGACGTTTGCGCCGGTGATGGGTTGATCCCCTCCCGTCATCAACCATTCACCAAAGCCTGTCCCCATCACGACGTTGTGGTTCTTGCTGAGCATCCAAAAAACGTTTTCCAAAACTTCTGATGCGAACTCATATTGATAACCGAGGTTGGCTTGCGCAGGATCTTGTCGCCAATCCTGCGGGTACCCAGTTCTCGAGGCCCACTGTTTCCGTCCCCTGGCCGCCACAAGTCGTTGTTCATGAAACGCCAAGGCCGCGGGTTTGGTGCTCGCCCAAGGCACGCCGATCCAACCTTCCGTCGCAAAATTACAGTCAATTCCATAACTTGATGGCAATACAGCGGGATTGGCCAACTTCGTGAAAACGCCCGCAATAATACTGTAGATCGTCAAAAACGGAGTATTGTCGTGCGCCACGGCAAGATACTCGTCTTGTCTTGAAAAAGAACATGCCTTACCCGGACCCGCCGGAAGAGTTGCGGGGTCCGCCACTTTGATGAAGGTCTCTCCTATCACCTGGTATATTGTCACATAAGGAGAAACGTCGTGTGCAACCGCCAAATACCCACCATTCCGAGAATAAGAACAAGCTCTTCCTGCACCAGTTGGAAGGGTCTCTGGCCCATAAAGCAAAGTGAATACATCCCCATCGCGGCGGTAGATGCGCACATATGGAGTGCCGCTCATCGCCACGGCTAGGTAATTCCCGTCGGGTGAAAAAGAACACCCATACACCGCGCTTGCCGGCTCATCGTCTAGCGTCAGTGCACTCAAACTGCCAACATCAAGGAGTTTATAGATTGTCAGGTATGGAGTCCCGGTTGTAGATCCGATAGCAAGGTATTTTCTTGAAATGCTTCCTTCGACGATCGTAGGCGAGAATCTGCAAGCCCTTCCCGTGTTACCTATTTCGTTCAATTCCGCCCATTGCACAAAGTCTGGATCGATTGAACCCGTTCGCTTATAGATATATCCGCATGGCGTCGGGGTATCGTTCACAACAGCCAAGTATTCGCTATCGTCACTGAAGCCGCACTCATAGGCGAGAGCGGCGGGCAAGGCTACCGGGTTCGTCGTCTTCACCCAACTATTGCCTTGCCTCCTGTAGATGGTGATGTAAGGGTAAGTCGCGTGCGCCACCGCGAGATAGCGTCCGTCCGGAGAGAATGTGCAACCCTGCGTGATACCTGTCGGCAGCACATCTGGGTCAGCCATCTTCTCAAAGAAGCCGCCGTTGTAGGTGTACGACAAAATGTATGGAGTCAAATAACTCGTGGCCGCTAAAAGGAGTTGAGATTTGGCGTCACTGACAACCCAGGAAGTGGCGCTGTTGTATTTGATCTTCACCAATTCATAGTCGGGGTGACTCAAATAGATTGCGTCTTCGGTCTGGACGTATTTCAATTCGAATAGATCGGCTTCATCCCAAGGCAGGGGGATCTCTAACACTGCAGCGCCAACTTCTATGAGTTCATCGTCCTTCCAAATGCGCAAGACCGTTATAGGGTTCATACCAAGATCAGCGCCCGCACACATTTCTAGTATGTAGGCCTCGCTGTCACTCACGACAAAAGGAATCAGCCTCACGTTTTCGTCGCCTATTGCCCATCCCTCTCTCACCTCACCTATGTATTCCGTTCCCGGACGTCTATCCGTTCCCCCAGAGGCGTGAACGATGAAGTTCTCAAGGATTCGGCAGGTGCGGTCGTAGATCGGCGAATCGATCCGGGCCATCAGCCGGTCGCTGACTTCTCCGCCCGTGAAATCGGTAATGATCTTCCGCGCTTCTGCCATCACATGCTCGTGATCGGCGTCGAGCCCGCATCCGGCTCTTGCCTGTAGCGCACGTCCTGGGCTCTGGCCAGAGTCAGCAGGCCCGCGAACTCCTGATCCAGTTTCTGCTGCTTGGCCTTGCTCTTGGTCAGGGCCGGAGCGCAGACAGCGCCCAGCCTCGTGGCTACAGTGTCCGCCAGTAGCGGGCTGAAGTAGCGAGGGTCTGAGAGGTAGGCGATGTACAGGATCTCCAACTCCTCGTTGGCGTAGTTGGTGAGGAATATGTTGTGTTCCTCCAGCCACCCGCCGATGTCTACTCCGGTCTGGATCACCTTGATGCAAGCATCCGGGAGTTTGAAGGCGTAGGCGTAGCCCCAGTTGGGGATCCTCCAGATCGTGCCGCCGCTGGTCCAGGCGCCGAAGCCCGTGCCGTCGACCATTTCCGTGCCGTCTTCGGTCCACAGATCGAAGGTATCAAACGTTTCTCCGCTTACCCCGAGAGTTGGATTCTTCGCCATGTAGACGTTTTCGTTGAGTTCGGTCATGCCCACGACGTCGGAGAACTTCACCAGATCTCCGTCCTCGAATGAATGATCAATGGCCGTGATCACCACGGGTTTGGCCTTGGTGGCACCTTCGACGGCGTCCGTATCTCGCCGCAGTACCGCGCGCTTGCGAGCGCATTTCCAATCAGCGAGCTCCAGGACCTCGTGCAGGACCTGCTCCCAGACCGCGTTGAAGGCGTTGGCCTCCTCGCAGTCCTCGGCGCCGGTCGTCAGGCGCTCGGTGATCCCCAGTTTGGTCAGGGCCAGGTTGTAGATCCTGACCTTGGTTTCGTTCAGGTTCATTCAGCCCCCATGGATAAAGGGCCAACCTTGCGGCTGGCCCCTATTTGCTTGTGCCCGCGGCCGTCCCTTAGTTGAACACGATCCGTGCCAGAAGTTTCCCGCCGGCCGTGATCGTGGTCAGGGCGTAGAAGTACAGCGAGACGTAATCCAACAGCCCCACCGAGGGTAGCGGCACCTTAGCAACCAGCTTCTGTTCCGGCGTATTCGCCAGCGACAGTCTGGCCGCGCTGACATCCGAGAACACCTCCATGAGCTTGGTCGCGCCCGGACTCGAGCTGCCCGTCTTTAGCCACAGCGAGACGATGGAGGCGCCGCTGATGAAGCCACCGTCAGTCATCACCTCGATGAACTTCTGATGTCCTCTGCCCAGCTCGTTGATGCTCGCTTCCAGCAGCACCTTGCTCAGGGTCGCGCTTGCCGTGCAGCCGTCGCCCGTGTCCGCGGTGAAATACAGGTATGCGTCGTTCATGATTCCTCCTTACGCCACCACGGTTTCGGTGTCCTTGATGGACAGCCATTTCCGCACGGGAGTGATGCCCTTGAACATCAGCACGCTTCCCCCCGAGTCAAGTTTTACCCACCGCAGGATGTGCTCTCCCGCGGTCTTGGCCTCCTGCTCCAGTTGGATGAGGCCGGTCTTGCCCACGTACAGCACCGAGCCATCGGGGTCGGGCAGGTTATGCCACAACTCGATGAGTTTGTTGATGTCGATGTGGTTGGCCGCCCCGGTGCCGATGTTGCACAGCCTCTGCAGGTAGGCCTCGTCCATGACACGGATGCCGTAACGGTAGTAGAACTCGGTCACATACGCCAGCAACTGCTTGCTGTTGGCGCCGGTCACGAGCTGCTTGCCGATGTCCTCTTCCTTGACGAGGTCGGTCTTCCCGCCGGGCGGGTACAGGTAACAGACCTTCTCCGCTCCCCAGCCCAGGAGGTAGGCGGAAGTCACGGCGCCGGCGCTGGCATCGCCGTTGTTGGAGATGTTGCCGCCTGCGATCGTGGCCCTTCTGGTGGCGAAGCCGTTGATGTGGTTGGGTGTGGCCACAGCCCGCACCGCATACAGCATCTTATCGCCGAGCCAGTTGCCCCCGCCTCGGATGTGCTGGTCGTCCTTGCGCGCCCGGAACTCCGCGCCCCCACCCGGCTTCGCCTTCTCCGCAAGCAGTACCAACTCCTGGTCTACGATGCCACGATCCTCGTACAGAGAAATCGGCTCGGTGAGTTGGTCGGTCTTGCCGGAGGTGGCGTCGATGCCGTTGTTGATGGAGCGCATATCGCCGTTGGGCAGGTATGCGTCGCGGCCGAAGATGTCTCCGGTGAACTGGTTGGCCTCCTCCCAGTGCGCGTCCTGGAAAGGAGGGATTGCTTTGGTCAGGATCTTGGCGACCTGGACGAAGCGTTCTCCGCCAGGTAGGGTCTCCTGCGCCAGATCCATCAGGGTGACTTTCCCTGCCAAGTCCACGTCTGCGAACCACTGGAGGTGGACTCTCTCCAGCTGTTTCAGGAAGTTCATAGCCTTGCTCCTCAAAACGTGTGTTTGAGGAACGTCCGTCTGCTACAGATCGTCTTCCATGGGCCGCCGCTTCCAATCCTCCCCTTCAGGTCGGAAGAAACGTACCTGCCGCAGGTTGGCTATACTCTCGCTTCGGGTTGCCCCTTGGATGCGGTAGAGCCTACGGCCTCCGCATCGGTACTACCTACAGTATCTACAGCCTCGCCCCGCGCGTCAAGTTCTTTCAAGGGAATCAGAAGTATGGTTGTGCGCGGGTATTGCGGGTCTTGAATGCGCCGGACCATCCTGTTGCCGGCGACATGCATCGCGGCTTTCAACTCCTCTTCCCGATTCGCGTCGTCGAAAACCCATGCGGTCTTCGGATGCCCCCAGCGCTCGTATGCGGCAAGAGCAGCCGTACACGCCCTCCCAGTTATTGGGCCGTCCACGATCACCATATCGTAGGGGGCCTCTTGATCAATCGCCAAAGGGGCCCGCGAGTACCACGCCCCTTCCTGGTCCAGGGGGACAGCGAAGGTTGTATCGCTCGGCAAGCCCGCCTCTTTGAGATTCGCCAAGTGTTTCTCGCTGTACGGTCCCTGATGATCTAACGCCTGATAAACGGCCGCGTTGGCCAGACACCAGGGCAGGGTCACGAAGGAACTCGCCCCGGGTCCGATCTCCAGCACTTTCTTCGGCTTCCTCTGCTCCAGGAGATCCCGTATCGCCTCCAGGGCCGGGCGGCTGAGACGCCAGGCCTCGTCGTAGCGGTCGATAAACCGCTCCAGCAGGTTTGCTGAGGCTGCAGGCGGGGCGGGTGGCGCCTCAAGGATGAACAGTTTCTCATGCCCGATGCGTACCCGGGGATCCAACACGATGCGGAAACCTTTCTCTCGGACGCGCAGGCACCAGCGGATATCCTCGCCGGGGTCCACGATCCGATCTCCTACATCGAAGTACTGCGAATCAAACCAGGGGTAAGTTAGAGTCTCGAACACTCCCCGTTTCACCAGCAGGAAGGCGAAACCGCTCCATTCCACTTCCATCGGTTCGCTTGGCATGGTTCCTAACCGCAGATATGCCGTGGTGCCGGTTGCCAGGTCGATCTTGCCGGCAGCCGCGCGGCCTGGTTCCAGGTCAATCGGCACGACTGCCGCAACGATATCTACGTCCAGTTCAAGCAGCCGGAAAAAATCCTCGGGTTTGTAGACACTATCGCTGTCGATCCACATCATGAAGTCATAGTCCTGGCCGCCGAAGGGCTTGGCCAGTTTCATGGGGCAGGATACTCCCACTTCCAGGAGCTGGTTGCGGACGTGTCTCACACTGGCTCCACCGCCCCGGCTAATGCTCATGCGCAGATCTGGGCGTTTTGCGAAAGCAGAACGCAGGTCGTCCCAACTCATGGCGGCTTGCAGAGTCGGGGCCCCGGGCAGGCAGAAGATGATGTGCTTCACTTCGCCTCCTCCGAGCGCTCGGATAGTGTTTGTGCAGGATATCCAGGGCTACCTGCTCGGCCACGAAGCTTGCGGATCTCGGCGATCAGCAGGAGCATATCCTCGGCGGCTTTGATCCAGCCGTAGCTCGCGTACTCCGGGATCTTCACCTTCTCCCAGTAGTCCAGCTCGTCCATGGTCATGCGCTCAGTCCATTTTCGGGTAGCGGTCTTTGTATTTCGCCTTGTTTGCGCGTTTTTGCGAAAGCCGCTCCAGGGCCTTGGTCATTTCCTCCTGTTCTTCCTGTTGCTCCTTGGCGTCCTTCACCAGCCTGCCAGCAGCGCCCTGCGCCTTTTTGAAGCGCTCGGGGTCTTTGTTGATCGCCTCGGCCATGGCCAACGTCCTGGCGTCGCTCTCGGCTTTCCAGTCCCGTTCTTGTTTCGTCGGTTCGCTGCTCATCATCTCACCTTCCCATGCTCGGATAGCGCTTGTGCAGGTTGTCCAGGGCCGCCTGCTCGGCTGGGCTGGCGGTTGCCGCAGCAACTTCGCCCGTGAGCTCCGGACTCTTGTTGTAGCGCCTCTTCAGGTCCTCGCGCCGTTTCTGTTCGGGTGCGGGTTGCGCAACACCGGGCTTGCCAGGAACCAGATGCCCCTCGCCAATGGCCTTGCCGATCTCGTAGAAGGTCTGGAGCACCTGCGGTTCATTCTCCAGGTTCAGTTCTGCTAGGCGCGCCACCAACTTGTCTTTGCCGAAGGTCAGGATAGCGCGACGGGCGATCTCTTCATGAGCCGCGAAGTCGCCCTTCCACTCCGCCTTGAGCGCAGTCAAGGCAGTCTCGCGTTGTTTGGCGTAGTCGTCCTGGGTGGCCTTAGTCGTAGCGAAAATC
>CAZWDF010000054.1:0-7290 GCA_964632335.1 uncultured Candidatus Saccharibacteria bacterium
GGGCGGTAGACGACGGCGAAGGGCTTCCCTTTCTGGCGGGTGATGAGGATGCGGTCGCCCTGTTTCGTGCTGTCAACAGCGATTTCCTCCAGTCTGTCGATCCGACCGTCAACAGACGTTTTCCATGCGGCGGCAATAGTAAAAAATGTAATTGTCTGGATAAGAAGGGCAAAGATGATTCCAATTGGAACCCTCTTATCAAGGTGCCACTGTTCCTGCCCTGCCGTTTGTGCCATTGCGCAATCCACAATTCATTGTGTTAACATCGCAGAGCTTAGCTGCCCTATCGGCATTTTCTATATCAATTTATTGTCAAAGAAAAGGGGGCCTTAACCTCATGACGCCCATTAGTTAAACGCCAAGATTACCAGCGGCTACAAACGTATTCGCCACGGGGCAGATCAGTGAAATGACCGCATACTGACCCATCGTGCTGAATAGGCTGGAATATGACACCAAGGTCTGGCTGTTCGCTGCAACAGTAACTTTACCAGCGCCGCCTTGGATGATGGTGCAGTTGAACCCGACCCCAAGCCCTGCCGCGCAGTTGATCGTCGTGGCCGATCCGCTGGTGCAGTAGATGATCTTGCCGTTGTCGGTAGCACCCAGAGTGCGTGTCGTAGTCGTTTCGGTGACGATAACACCAGTCAAAATCTGGGTGATAGTCGCTTTCTTTGTCTCAGCACTCTGGACAACCGGGAAAACTTCTGTTCCCGCCAGTGTAGAAGCTGCTGTCAAAGCTGAGATTGATTTGTTGGGCATGTCGGTCTCCAGTTAAATTTTTGTTGTAGCCTTGATCAAACGTCACCACCCATAATGGTCAGGGCAACAAAAGCGCCAGCGGGTATATCCGCAAATACACTTGGGCTAGCGTTGTTTTTTACCCAAACTTGACAGCTACCTACGGCGCGAATTGTAACTCCAACCCACCAATTTTCCATATAAAATGCATCCATACAGATTGATGGCATATAATTCAATCTGGCTAGATTATTAGTAAATGTAACAGTGTATTTACCAGTAGCTGTATTTGTTATTGACGCGACATTAACCGCATTGGTGTCCACAATGGCTGTAGAGCCAAAAGCCGTCATAACACCAACAGGCGCATATTCACCGTTAAACGTAGTCAAGTCATTGCGAACAGCCTTAAAGCGATTGAATGCGTTTGCCTTATGCGCGGGATCAAACTGAATGCCAATTTGGTATGGGCTGCCACCCTCTGGACTATCTCCAGAAATAAAGGTGGGGGCTGTTACTGTCTTTGGCGACACAGTAGAGCCGCCACGAGTCGGAACCAATTTGACGTTACCAGAGACGTTGAGCATCTCCGTTCCAACACCAAAAGGACGATCACCTAAAGTCCACGCGCCTGTTAAAAGGTCTTGTCCAAAATGTGCTAGGACATCTGATGAAAATACGGCGCTGGAAATAGTTGCAGTTGTCGTTTCATTATTGTCTGAAACCGTTTCGCCAGTTTGAAACCGTCCCGAAAACCATTCTACATCCGTGTAGCCAGCGGCAATCGAAACGACAAACCCAGTCGCTCCACTTGTAGTTCCGGTAATTCTGGTTCCAGCAGCAGGTGCGCTAGCCCATGCAGCCGTACCAATACCATTTAAGCGAACAATAGAGCGGAAGCCCTGCATGTAAACGCCAGAAAAATTACTGGCTGTTGCCGCGCCGTAGTTTTCATAGATTACGCGGAACTGTCCTACTTGCTCGTCATGTATATTCCACGAATTGCGAACAGGATTAGTAAGAGATTGGCCGGGTCTAGCCCACGCGGCAGCACTGGTAAGGTCTTTGCGAACGTCAGTAGTCAGACCGGGGTGAAACGGCGCTGTAAAACGCCATTCATTAACGATAGCACCAGTTGGATCAGCCGGGTAACTGCTGTTGGACGAAAACTCTACTAGCTCGTTAGAACCGATATCAGAGGCTGGTCCGGGCGCGCTAAGATCGTCGTTAGCTCTGTATTGAAGGTTGACAAGCGCGGGAAGCGTCAATGATGCAAGGTTAAATTTACACCCGTAGGGGTTTACAACAAGCCCGCCGTAAACGCCTAGACTATTGACCGCCGCTTGAACAGCCGCCGTATTATTAGTGGAGAAATCGGCAATCGCGCCAAAGTCAAGCGTGTTGGCCGGTGACCCATTAATCAAGGAATACGTTGCTTTGGTCAGGGACATGATCGTAATTCCTTATTTTGTAAACGCGACAAGTTCTGCGTTGGTTAGCTTGGAATACCAGAACACTTTTTTCATGTAGCCGTTCAAGATATTGCCACCGCCAGCAGACGCGCCTATGCTTAGGCGATCTATTCCAATTGGTAGAGAACCACTAAGCTGGGTTACTAATCCACCACCATTTGCGGCTATTGCAAAATCAGCATTTGCGTATCGCAGTCCCAGTTTCATAGAGGTATTGGCTGTTATTGTTCCGGTAAACAAACGCGCCTGCTGAGTACCACCAGAAAGTATATAATTATCTGTCCCAGCGTTAAGCGCAGACATAAGAAAAGAATTAGCTATCGCACCAGTACTCGCGGCTAGAATATATCGGACACCAGTAGAAATGTATGTTTCAAAGTTGGCAATAAAAGCGCCATTGCTGGCGTTGTACCAACTGCTGAAATTCGTACCCGTCATGCTCACGACATCGGCATTTCTCGTCAGGCTTGTAAGCGTCGTTGGAATGTAGCTGGTGGCGAATGCGCCCTCTTCAACTTGAGCACCCCACAAATATACACCGCTTGTTCCGTCTCCAGCGTACGTAAAAAGCGGAGACCCCGAAACATAATTATCGGGCAGCGGAAAAATATCCGCGCGAGATACGGCCCCAGCAGTAAAGGTTATACTGCAACGATACCACCCATTACCTGCGTTCACAACGCTACCAACGCCGCCAACGCCTTGGCTAATGACTTGGCCTGTTGTCAGGTTAAATGTTGCGTACGCACCAGTTGAATAACCTTCCCGAAACCCAATTTTTGAATACCCCGCAGGTTTAGCAAAAAAAGATACCGTATGCGCGGTAGTGTTGGTGATTATGAATTGTAAAACGCGGTGGACTGAACTGCTAACCGTGTTAGGTACAATTAAGTCAGCGTTAATAGTGCCGTCAGGGCTAGTAGTAGCGTCAATTACAGACCCAGAACCAAACGCAAGAATCTCTTCTAATGACCAGGTTACATTGATACTAGAAGATTGAAGAATAAGATTGGTTCTAAGTTCCTCAATTAAAAGCCCTTGACTAGTTCCAACATTAACTGGACTGTAATCAAAACGAGGTAGATTAGCGTTTATTGTTTCGATAAAACCAGAACTATTAACGCGGGTAGCAGTATTCAACGCGCGAGTAACATCCACGCGAGAGTCTAACGTCCCTGTCGTGAAATCCAACGCAAGTTTTGGTAGCACACGTTCGTTAGCCGTCAATGAATACGCTGGAGTTATCATCAGAAAGCCGTTCCTGCTGTATAGTAAAGGTCTGCGTCAAACAGACGGACACCAGCATTTGTAGCCGATGCCGCTTTAGATATTGTCAACGTAGTACCGCTTACGTTTGTAACATACGTGCCGACAGTGATACCCGTTCCGTTAATTTTATTACCGATTTTCCATGTGGTGGGGTTTGTGACGTTAATAATTTGATCGGAGGCAGACGTTACATCACCCGTACTGGCGAGATGATAACGGGGCCACCAAGCCGTTTTAATACTGTACGTACCGCTGATAAAATTTTGCGGTACTCCCGAAAACGTCACACTATTCCCGACAACGCTGGTGACAATTCCGATAGGATTGTACCCTGAAGACAAGGTAGTGCCTTCGGGCGTAAACGCCGTCACTGAAATAACAGCATCTCCGGTGCGCACCAATAGACCGTCAGGTACGGTCATTGTTCCGATGCCGTTAGCGCCAACAGAAACGGATTGCGTTGCACTAATTGTCAATTGGTTTTGTGTAGTCGGCGTATTAGCGTTCCAATATGTACGCCGCGCGTTAGTAGCGTTATCGTACAGTCTAACGCGCCCGCCGTAGGGGGCGTAGGAGCGGTCAACTGAGTTGATGTACAAAGCAACTGTATCATCTGTAAGTATTGTGTTACCTAACCCGCGACTAGCGTCGTTATTAACTACGTTGTTATAAAAGCTCATGAATGTAAATTGAGTTGTGTCTACCCCATTTGAACGCCACAGCGGCAGTTCTTCCTGATACGTAGAAAAAGTACACGCATCAAAATTTATAGGCTCCGTGGTGTACATTCGGTACACGCCGTTATACACGTTGTTAATAAACGAACAGCCGATGAATTTTGTCAGTGCAGTAGAAGAATACACACTGTCGGCGTAAGCGCGCGTAAGGCCGCCAACACTCCAGTCGGCAAACGCAAACCCGCAGCTAACGAACGTAACAGGCTGTTGAGATGTGGCAGGAGAATAGAAACTACCAATACTGGCAAAACTCTCTGCGTGTATATTCTGAATAGATGGCGGTGTGCCAAAATTAGGCGCAACATTAAACAAGTATTTGCCTGACATATTTGCGCCGTCAATGTTGGGTAAGACGCCTTGCTGCAAACCGTAAGACCGCGTGTCAAACCCATAATAACAAAACGCTGCGTCGCCGCCCTGCCACGACACCGCGCGCGATTGTGACTGTCCAACAGCCAGCGAAACCTTACAATATGATATCGAACACGCGCGAAAGTATATGTCTTCAGCATTGGCAGTAACGCCGTTAGGCGAAATCATTATGCCGACAACAAAATTTGAAATAGATACGTTATCAATGATTACTTTACTTGATCCAGATGCAGATGCCGTATAATACGCCGTCATGCCCGGATAGCCACCATCAGGCGGAACAGACTGTGAAAAAGGGTCGATGCAAATAGCTGCATATGGAGAATACCGACTATCTCTTGCGCCGCCAGTTATAAACGTAGCTTCGTTCATCATCAAACTGTAGTTTGCGACAATTGCAGTCTCAATTGTATTTTGACCTGTAATCATAATGTTTTGGATGATAACGCCGCGCGCGTTTTGGATGCTGATGGCGGGGCGGTCATTAAACGTAGGTAGTATTTCTGAACCTTTGCCCGCCGCGTAAGCATACGTTTCACCAGTAAACGTGACGGACGCCCACCCTAACGCCCAAGATGTTCCGGTCCAAGGGCCAATAATTAAACTGCTTGTAATCTTATATCTTCCAGTGGGGAGAAAAAGTATTTTCTGGTTTGCCAAAGCATAATTAATGGCATTTTGAAGCGCAACAGTATCATCCGTGACGCCATTGCCAATAGCGCCAAAATCTTTGACCGACACGGTCTGCGCCAGCTTGGCCTCGACGTTGGTCGCAACGCTATTAGCAAACGGCGGCGTATAGCTGACCTGTTGCGCGTCACCGTAAGACGATGTGTTAATAGCTGACGTTGTGAACTTGACCTCAGCGCCCACATGCAGGCCAGCCGTGAAAGTCACAACAGTAGAACTTGTTTCCTGATAGGCGTAACTAGCGCCGGGGCCGTACTGGTTCACGCCGTCCACGAACACCGACAGCGACCTAGTACCCGGCTGATACTGCATAGTTGTCAGCGTAAAGACGGTCTGACCCGCCGTGGCGGTCTGAAACTCTTGGCTATTGATGTAGTTGACGTTGATTGTCACCAAATCGGCAATCTGTCCCGTGGTCGTGCGGACTGATGTACCAGCCTGTACAACTTCAACCTGTTCAGCACCGTTGAGAGATATAGCTACGGGCAGGTTCGGGATTGTAATGTTTGCCACTTAACCCACCACCAACTTTGCGCCCTTGGCACAGTTTTCACTTGCAGAGATGACTTGCATATTCCACGGCACATGAAGGCCAGAAACTATCTTTCCGTTCAAAGGAACAATATGATCAACATGATGTATCATGCCGGTTTGCATGGTGACAGCCTTTGCCACATCATAAAACTCTTGAATTTGAGCCATAAAAATAGCGTCAAGCCAGTTTGGCGGCAAGCGCCTTCTGGCTGCATTTGCTGCATTTAATCTTGCACGCTCCCTTTCGCGGCGACTGTCATATATTTTTTTGTAGCTTTTGCTAACAATTTTACGCGACTTCTCGCGATCAGCAGCCCTTCTGGCTAGTGATTTTTCCCTAAATTTTTCAGGGTTTTCGTCGTATGCTTTTTTGCAGGAAGTTCTGACGTATCCCCTAACCTTATCTTTGTTAGCGGCCTGCCATTCCTTAACTTGTAAATTGTGACAGACCTTGCAGGAAGTCGCAAGACGACCAGCCGCTTTGAAATAGAACTCTGTTTCCTGCTTGTCTTGCTGACATTTTTTACAAACAGCCATCAGAGCGGTCCTGTCTTCGGAATTTCAGTGAAACCATACGGCAACGCAGGATTATTTACAATATATCCGCCACTGGAATAAGCATTGGTAAATGTAGAATTATTTAGGTCAACAGTTGTCAGGTTAATAACTGTAATCGCCCAGTTCCCATTGGCCTCCAAAGTTCCAACTACATCGCCAACAGTTACATTCTGACCCGTGATCATGCCATTTGTCGTGTTAACAGTCAGGCGGATGCGGCCCGATCCGTTGTTAACGGCATTGCTGATCGTGCGGTAGGTTACCGCATTCGGGTCAGTTCCCGGAAGCTCATTTAGGCTTCCATTGGGAGCGCCAGTTTGCTGGGTGACGCGGTATTCGTCATCCTCAGTAATACGCATCGTATTACCGGGGATTGGGATGCCAGTGCGTGGGTCAACCGTATCCTGACCAGATGTCGTGCGATTGTCAGTACTTGCCGCCTGATAGTTCTGAGGGCGCGGGTTCATGACCGGCATGGGGTCAGCAGGAAGGATGATCGCACGAAGCTGGGTCTGCGGGATATCATTGCAGCGGCGGCACACAAGCTGGCGAAGGTTGACAAGCTTATTGCCCGCCCACTGGAACTGGAAGCGCAACTCAGAGTGGTTGTATAAAAAGCCGCACCCATCGCAGATTGCAAAAGCTTCCGGACTTCGCGTGCTTACCTTTGCTCTACCGTGTGGGCGCATATTCTTACCTGAAATAACCCTGTATCTGCGGGCTTATAAACACAGAGACGTTCTCGGTATCCTGATTGGCGGCGATCATATACGCCTCATCCGCTTCCTGCTTCAACTGGCCGACCAACTGAGGTTGCCAGATGCGGGCAAGGTAATAAGCAAGGCCATTGGCAAATGCGTCCAGCCAGCGATACGGAACGTCAATCGTTTCGCCGCCCGGAAGGTTGGCATCCTGAA
>CAZWDF010000055.1:0-7261 GCA_964632335.1 uncultured Candidatus Saccharibacteria bacterium
ACCAAAGAATCATTATGAATATAACTATTTGGTGTGTCAGAAGTACAATTCCATGTACCGCGATTACATTGAAAAAGAGAAGTTTAGACTTTCAGAATTCAGCGACGAATTCCAGTTGAGCTACTGCTGCGTTTGGCTCCTGGAACGTGGTCAGTTCATAACGGAAAGACAGTTGCTTCATCCTGATGTTGCCAAGATCACAGGCGGATATCATAATGTTTGGACTCGTTCTCCCCGGCATTCGACTCAAGTGGCCGGGATTGATTTCGGAAAAGTCCATGACCCCACCGTAGTTACCGTGGTCGATGTCGATTGGGCAAATCCCCTGGCCGATGAATGGGTGGATACTCCGGAAACTTCCATTCATTTTGCGGCGTATCAGAAGCATATCATTGCCTGGACTATGTTTTTGGGCGACAACTATGAAAGTCAGTTTGATCAAATCACTGAATTTTTGGCACCTTTCAAAGGACTGAGAAAAGTTTGTTTGGATGCCACGGGCGTGGGGCAGTGGGGCTTGGACAAGTTCACGATCCATTATGACAAATTTGACCGGGGTTTGGATAAACAGGGACTTCCTGATTTTGGAGTCGTCGAAGTTGAAGGCTTTAATTTCACGCCGACTTCAAAATCCGAGATGTATAAACTTTTGCATTCAGATATTCTTTCCGGAAGACTTACGTTTCCGGCGGGAGAGACAATCAGAAAAGACAGACTTTTCAGAAGATTCGTTGGCGAATTCCTGGATCTTCGGAAGAACTACAAAAACGGCGTGATGCAGTGCCAAGCGCCTGATGAACCTGGGGCTCATGATGATTTCCCGGTATCGTGTGCTTTGGCTAATTGGTCTGCGCAACATCCGGCGTTCACTGGAGTAGGGGCGTCAGAAAACAATCTTTTTTTTGCGAAGGGGGCATAACATGGCACGGGGCGGAAGAGCTTTACAGAAAGCTCGGGCGGCAAGCGCGGCCCAGGAACGGATTCAGAGAACGGCCAAATTGGGAACTGGTGCGCGTTTTGCGGCTTTGGAAAAATCCATTGCGGCAAGCAGTAATGTCCCTGGCCGTAAGAAGATACAGGATTCGGGGGCAATTGCTGCAATGGTTGGGCGCAAAAAGTATGGAAATGCCGCTTTTCAGAAAATGGCGGCTCGGGGAAGGAAGTGAAATTGCTGGCAGTGTACCGATTTTTCGGTATACTTGTTGAAAACGGAGGCTGGCCATGGCTTTTCTCAGTCGCATGAGGCAGTCTTTTGTGGGGCTGACGGATAAATATCTGTCTTCCCCTTCCGTCATGGATGGAGAATTCCTAGATGTTACGGGAACCTTTTTCAACGAACATCAGCGCGATATTACTTCGACCCGGCTGAGTCGCTACAAAAAAAATTGGTCTTTCTACAAAGGCGATCAATTCATCCGTTCGACTTCAGAAGGCAAGGAAAAACTGGTCATCAATTATGTAAAGCCGATCTGCAACAAATCCGTTGACTGGCTTTTCGGGCATGGCTGGAAGATCAACGCTCCTCCCGGAAATGACGCAATTGTGCCTCTGTTGGACATGATATGGCAGGCCAATAACAAAGATGTTCTGCTTTGGGAACATGGTCAGATGGGGGCCGTCACGGGAGACGCCTTTCTTTATGTTTCTGTCCAGGATCGGGATTCTTCCGGAAATCCGATTCCGCTTGAGCAGCAGAGAATTTTGATTCTTAATCTGAATCCCGCATACGTTCATCCTGTTTACAACTCGATTGACACCAGGGAAATGGAAGCAGTTTTGATTCAGATTCCTTCGACAGTCAATCCCCAGAATGCGCAACAAGCCAACGCTTACACTTCCAGGGCAACCAGACCCTTGGGAGTTTACAGCATCATCATCACCAAGACCGAGATCGTGGAATACTGGAATCGGGAAGAGATTCTGAATAGCCGCCGGGAGAATTTCCTGAAGCGCGTTCCAGTCGTTCACACCCGAAATCTTCCGTTGGCCAGTTCTTTTTACGGGCTTTCAGATATTGAAGATGTTCTTTCCCTTAACCAAAAACTGAATGAAGTCGGGGAAGGGATAGACTCGATCATTGAATATCATTCGGCCCCGACCACAGTCATTTTCGGGGCCAGGGCGGCGAACCTGGATAAAGGCCCGAATAAACTTTGGTCCGGACTCCCAAAAGATGCAAAAGTTGAAAACTTGCAGCTTCAGGGAGATCTGAAAGCCGCTGTTGATCATTTTCAGGCTTTGAAGCTGGCCATCCATGAACTCACCAACACCCCTGAGTCTTCTCTTGGGAAGATCCAGCAAATCAGCAATACTTCGGCGGCTGCGCTTGAAGTTCAGTATCTGCCCTTGATTGAAAAGACCCGTAGAAAATATTTGACTTACGGAGCCTCTCTGGTTCAAGTTAATGAGATCATTCTTCAGATTATTGAAGAACGATTCGGGATGGATGTTTCCGGAATGGTTGAAGACGCTTCCCGCGTTTATGAGACAAGTGTTGAATTCAATTCACCTCTTCCCACTGACAAAAAGATTCAACTGGACTTGATTGCCGCGAAAGTCAACGCCGGATTCGAATCCAAGGCCGGGGCGCTCCGGGAACTGGGCGTGAAGGACATCCGCCGAAAGATCCTGGAGATCATTGCCGATAGGCGGGAAACATTGGCTGAGGACATTGAGCGGGCAACAAGCGTGGCTGCGGGGACTGTTCCGAACTTGTCCGTATTTTCTCTCGGCTCTTTGGCGCTGAATTCGGATGAAGCCCAGCAAGCCCTGGAAAAGTCAACAGAGCAATACGTGGATGCCGTTTCCGCTGATGAGGAAAAGATGGCGGACGATGAAGCAAAGGCTCAGGCGAAAGCACAAGTTCCGGCTCGAATCACAGATACCCTTTCTGCGCAAGAAGTTGGGTAAAAAAGTCTTGACTTTTAGGGGATTGGCGTAGGATGGTTGCTTTGGAGAACTGTGGCGCACAACTGCCGAAGACATGACTGGCGCGTGACGGTGCAGCAAAAAGAACACCTGACCAAGGAGAAAGCCATGTCCAAATTCACCCATGGACTCAGCGATCCCTATCTCGGCGGCACCGATCAGCCCGTGATGGAAGCGGCTTTTCAGGCCGGGATGGAGCAGCAGCAGAAGACTCAGCAGGGCAGCAAGATGGACGGCGAGCGCGTGACCAAGAACCAGGGCGCTGGCCTCAATCAGCCCGTGGCGAATGGCACCGTGGTTCGCCAGTCTCCGTAAAGTGACCGGCTCTGCGTTGGAGTCCGGGACTGCCCAATAACTGCCATCAGGAGATACGCTCATGTCAGTGACGCTTGGAGTGCCCCCTTCCCAGGCCACCAAAATTCTTCAGGCCCAGGAAGAAAAAGACAAGAAGGATCAGGAAACACCCGTGGCGGCACCCCAACCGCCAACTCATGAGGTTAAAATCGTCAAGGAGTATCCTGATGATTTGAAGTCCCTCATCGAGAAAGCACGCAAGGAAGAGAAGGACAAGCTGTATGATCGGATCCGCAGGGCGGAGGCGATTGAGTCCGAGAGCCAAACTCTCAAGTCCCGAATTCAAGACCTTGAAAAGTCTAACGCGGACTTTGGGCGGCAAGTCGAGGAAACCGGGAAGAAAAGATCCAAGAAGAACGAAGACAGCGAGGATCTTGATCTGTCTGCTTTGATCAAGGACACCGCAGCTGCCGTCACTAAGCAACTTGAAGAGAAATTTACTCAGGAAAGGAAAGGTTTTTCTGAGCAGATTTCCGCGCTTCAAGCCAGGATTACCGGAAACGACTTGGCGTCCATTCGGGAAAGGCTCATTGCCGAAGCGCACGGAAAGATCATTGCAGCCATGGTCCGAGGGAACACTGAAGACGAAGTTCGCCAGAGTGTTCTTGAAGCCAAGGCCGAATACGAAAAGATTGCTCGGAGTGTCAGCGGGCAGTCTTCAGTACCGGCAGCTTCAACGACGGCTTCCGCACCGTCGCCAAGAGTTCCTTCTGCCGGGGAGCATCAACCCGCCGCGCCCACACCCGTTGCGCGGGGGGAACTGACCTCTCAGGGGGCCGATGGCGTCCCGACCCTCAATGAGGGACAAAGACTTGCGGACGATGTACGCGGAATGTCTCGGGAGGATTACAGGAAGCATCGGGCCTCGATCCTTGGACGCATGAAAAAGCTGTATCCCAAGGGCTCGATCAACCCGATGGTTCGTTGACTCCTTTCGGGCCAGTTTTTGTGATTTGGAGAATCAAAAATGTCCATTACCACTGCTGTAGCGGCTGGAGCCGGTGCAGTACCGCTTCCAAACGCGATCCTGGATGTTTACTCGCAGGAAATCCTTTTTGCTGCGCAGCCCCTGCTCCGCTTTGAGCAGGTTGTCAGCATCAAGGAGGAGTTGGGCGTTCTTCCCGGCCTGACCATCAAGTTCATGAAGTATTCCAGCCTCACCGGCTCCCCCGTTCTCGCGGAAAACGTGGACATCGTTGCTGATGCCCTGTCTTCCAGCCAGATTCCCATCACCGTTGGCGAGCGTGGCAAGGCTGTGGGCGTGTCGGAACTCCTGCTTCGCGCCTCTTTCGACGACGTGCTGGCTTCCGCCGCCATGCTGTTGGGCATGCACTTTGCCAAGCAGCGGGATGCGGAAATCCGCGATGTGTTGTACGGGCTTCCCGGCGCTCTTTACGCCAAGGGCAGGGCTGGTCGCGCCGCACTGATCGGCACCGACACCTTTGACGTGGATCTCATCCGGGATGCCGTTGCGCAGTTGGCAACCAACAAGGCTCCCAAGTTCAACGGTGATGCGTATCTTTGCTTCCTGCATCCGGCGCAAGCCAAAGCTCTCCGCAGGGATTCGGCCTGGATCAACGCCAGCAACTACGGCGCTCCGGACCAGATTTTCCTGGGCGAGATTGGGCGGATCGAGGACGTTCGCTTCATTGAAACGACCCAGATCCGGAAGATCCTCAGCACTGACGGCTCCATTTACACCGACAACGAGGACACGGGCGTGGATGCTGGCGTTTTCAGCGCCAATGCCGATGTGTACTCGGCTCTCATCGTCGGGGACCACGTCGCCGGGCTGGCCATTGCCCTGGAAGCGGAAATGCGGGACAATGGCGTCATGGACTTCGGGCGCAAGCACGAAGTCGGCTACTACGGAATCTGGGGCAGCGCACTGATCGAGTCCGGTCACGGGCTGGTTCTGGAATCCGCGTAAAGTCTGTTTCAGTAAAGAGGCCACAAACCGCTCTGAGGGGCGGGATGCTCAGTAAGGCTGACGCCGATGCTGACTCCCGCCCCTTAATCGGTAAAAGGAGAATTCGAAAATGGGACAGATCACTCAGGCTTTCGGCAGTCCGTTCAAAGGGGGATACGCTCCCGGCGTCGATGTTCAGGAGAATACTCCCGTTGGCGCAGTGGCTTCTTTGGGCGATGACACGGGAACCATCAATACCGGCGCAACGGCTCACGATGCCGCCGCCGGGACGTACAACTTCACTGCCGCCGCTGACCGGATGTTGAATGTTTTCTTCAGCGTGGACAACGGGGCTTCCTACAAGAAAGCGACCATCACCGGGATCGTTGGCGCTGCTCCTGCCACCACTTCGGCTGCTGAAGTGGCTGCGCTGCTCATGGCCAATGGCACTTTCAGTCGTTCCATCCTGGCCGCGAATGCCGCCGGAACTCTGCGGCTGACCGCCAAGATGCCTTCCGCCCGTTTCAAGATGTATTTCACCGGAACGGCTGCGGCGAAGTTGGCTGGCGTTTTCACCACGGCGATTGCTCCCGGTTCCGCAGTCACCGGGGCGAACGTGGCTGGCAAGGCTTTGGAATTCACCGTTACGGATCAGCGCGGAATCGTGCTGGCCGATTTCCCCGTTTTCGTCACGGGGCGCATCACCACTGTTGGCGGGACTGTTTCCGCCACTTGCAATTACGGCTTGATTTCCAAGGGTTCCATCATTGCCGCAGCCGAAGGCGGCAATTCAGCAGTGCCCATGCTCACGGACAAGGACGGGAAAGTTGCTTTCTACGTGGCTGACACTGCGGCTGAAGTGCTTCAGACCGTTGTGGTCCCTGGCCATGCGACGGCTCCGTTGGCTGTTCTTTGTCAGGGGGCCGGGAAAGTGACGTTCTCGTAAGCCTGAAGGATTCGGAGGGAATGGCACGCGGACCCTCTGAAAACCGTGCCAACTACTCACTGAGGGGAGACGACCATGAGTAATCAGCCTCAAACTGACAGGAGTCACGAAAAGCCTCAAGCGCAGCAAGTCCAGGAAGTTGTCAACACCCCCCGTTCTCAACAGGGATACCGATCCATTTCCTCCGACACTGATTCCGAGAAGGAGACTGCCGATGCCGAATTCGCCGCCGGGGGGCTCAAGACCAGACTCAAGAAGTCGAAGGAGCAGGCCAAGCAGCAACTGCAAGCCCAGGTTGACGAGGCGGCAAGGAGATACCGAGCCGTTTGGAAGCAGGACACTTCAAGCGAGAAGGCGAAGGTCGCCACCGAATTGGTTCTGATTCGGGCCATGAAATCGCATCATCCGGCCCCTGTGGTCGGCAGTTTCAGTTTTCAGGACATCTACACCAATTTTGTTGACGGGATGAAGTACACTGTTCCCCGCTACGTGGGGCAGCATCTTGAAGAAACCGAGAACGCCATCATCCTGTGAGGAACGGCCATGTCTTACGAAGTCGTCCTTCTGGATAGATACGTCATACGGGAATCCGCAACGAAGCGGAGTCTCGTGGGGCGACTTCGTAAACTTGGCGAAGTAGCGTTGAGTGAGTTGACCGACTCTGAACTCGCAAGTTTTTTGCTTTCCGGGGCAAGAGTCTTTGATCCCGATTTTGAAAATTGGGACGACATTTCCCCCAAGATTGAACACGGCATCATTTTGTGGGCCGCGATGCTGCTGACCGATTTCAGGATGATGGCTTCGGCAAAGTATTTCCCCATTGAATCCCGCGTGGGAAAGACCGATCCCAGCAAGCGAGTGGCCGGAAATGTCTCCATCAAGCAGGAATTGCGGAAGCAGTTTGACGCCTTCCTGAATGACGCGGGGATCGTTCTCGGGGACCAGGGAATTCTGGTCGGAGAGTTTAATAGATTGAGCATGGCTACGGATATGATCGAGCCCTACGATTCCCAGCCAGTTCCGCCCAGGACGCATTTGAGGCTGTTGGCGAAGACTTCCATTTCAATTGATTTGGAATGGGCCAAACCGGCGATCTTCGATTTCGCGGCTGCGATTGTTTACTA
>CAZWDF010000056.1:0-7245 GCA_964632335.1 uncultured Candidatus Saccharibacteria bacterium
TACATGGTTAATTCGTCTCCACCGGAATGTTTATCACCGAGCTCGAGGCGTCGACCTCCGTCGCATCGAACTGCTGCTGGACTAGGCGGTACCCCAGCCTGATCTCCGTGTGGTTGGTGATCTCGTACCGGCGCCCGTTTGTCCTGCGGACAATGTAATCGTGCTCCCTCACTATCGGGCACAGGGGGGGAGGGGAGGTCCAATGCTTCATCTCCGAAACCCTTATGAAACCGGCATTCGAAAGATCAATCCGATCCCGAAGGACATCCGGGAATGCGAGGGGAAATGTGTTCGGCAGAAGCTTCCCCCTCCACATGGACCGGGGGTTTTTATACTGCTCGAGGCCGTAAAGGGATTTACTATCCGCCCCTGCTCCCACTCCCGCCCCACCTGCCGGGCAATCCACGCGCCCCGGCTGCATGGTCCTCGTGTCCACCGTCTTTTGAATCTCCTTATAGGTGTATTCCACGGAGTCTGCGGGGGCGAACGGCGGGGTGCTCAGCCAGATCACCACCTTGTCCCCTATCGGGTCCCCGGCCGGCGTCACGGCATTTCTGAATATCTCGATGGCGAACTCCTTCTCGCCGCCTGCAAAACTGTATTTATCGAACGCCTGCTCCCAGGCTTCCCCGTTGACAGATATCGCAATGCTCCGGTCATCGGGGAAAGGCTTGTCAGACGGATCCTGCCAAATGTTGAAGTTGTAGATGCCGGTCACCAGGTCTATAACCACGGAGGGGTTCTCCCCCTCGACTGGCTCCCGGTCCTCGGCCCGGATCCTCCTCAAAAGATAAACCGGCTCGCCGGCTATCTGAAGAAGATGATGGTTCTGCCGGACGGCCAAGCTGACCTTCCATGTCCGGCTCAATACCCTTTGTGGCTCTGTCCAAAATAGACTCACGATCAGCTCCAGTTGCTGAATCTCGTCGGTATCGACGGTGGGGTCACGGCTATCCCGAACCGGCTCCACCATCCGGACGGCACCACATTCAGGAACCGCCCGAGGCCGATTCCGTACTGGACCTGGATGATCGCCGTGCCCTTGGTCCGGTACCTTTGCTTGAAAACCTTGACCGAGGCGTTGAAGCGTTCCACGATGTCTCGGTTGAATGTGTTCAGATTGGTGAAATGGTCCACCCGGATGGCGTTTCCCCCGAGGGAGTAGTCAAAGTCGGTATCTATCGAGAAAAGCTTCTGTGCGTCGAGTGCCGAGATCATGGAAGCCAAGATCAGGAGCGACCCGAAATACTGGTGCGGGAAGTTGCTCACCGAAAAGTAGGTCTGGGGGCTGATCAGGTTAATCATCTGCACCCCCAGGTCGAGGTATGTGGCGAGCTGGTAGTCCTTGTAGTCCCAATCCAGCCCGTCGAAATTATAGTCCTTGCCGTCGATGTCGAGGCGCTGAGCAGTCTTGCGTGCCTTGTCTATCTGCCCTCGAAGGACCGGCATCAGGCGGTAATAGACATTGTCCAGACATTTGATGAGCTTGTAGTTCCTTAAAATCTCCGAGTCAGCCCCCTGTAGCTCCGACTCGAAGAAGGAAAGATACTCGATCCCGCCGAATGCCTTCCTGAGGTCCATGGAGAACCAAAAAAGGTTCGGCTTCGTGGGATCCTTGTCGATCCCGCTGTCGTGGTCCCCATCCGGCCCAAACTCCCCACCCCAAACCTCCCTGTCGAAAGCGTCGACGAAGGAGTATGTCACCTTCTTTATCTGGAGGGGGACATCCTTCTCGGGATCGACTATCACCAGCGGAAACTTGGCGGCTGTCCGCCTCCGCATGATGATTATATTTTGGTCGTTGAATTCCAACGGGCCATCCCCCCTTTATGCAGGGGTGGCGGCCTTTCTCTCATACGATCCGCTGTCGACGATCTTCATCAGGCTTATCTTGGCCTGATCGAACTTCTGCAGCTGCGAGTTGAAGTACTGGATCTTTTGGTCGTCAAACGCCTGCTCGCCTATTTCAAAATCGAACTCCAGCCTTCCACCCCTGCCACTACCCCCGTCGATCTTTCGCCAACTAACGAGCGGAATGTTCCGCATGTACAGAAAAGCCGCCAATCCCCGATCGGTCACCTTCATAGACACCCCTCCTTATCGTCTCCCTCACTTCTCGCAGGCCCTCGAGAAGGCGAGATGCCTTCTCGTGGTCGGGAGAGGCGAAAAGGAATCGCCGGATGTCGGCCACAAACTCCTGACCGTCAACGCCCAATTCCTCGGCGATTTTCCGGCACCCTTCCACACCCCCGGCGGTCCGCCAGAAAGCGGACCATCTTTGCCTGTCTTCCTCGCGGAATTTGATCTTTTCGGCCATTCGCCCGACGCTCCTTTATGTGGTTGTGGCCGGCTGTTCCTGTCCCGCCTGCTTGCTCTTCGGCGAGACCGGAGCCGGCTTCTGCCTCTTCTCGAGGGCCGTGGCCGCCCATTTCTTGACCGCCGCCGGGACATCCTTCCCCGTCTGCATGAACGCCAGGTCCTGCTCCTGCAGGTTGGGCTCGAGCCTCCGAAGCTCTTCGATGGCCGCATGGGCGTCCATCACCTTGCCGGAGAGCGAGAGCTTGATCTGCTGGATTCTCGGATTGATCTCCGCCTCGGTGATGATGGTCGTCTTGACCCGGGAAGCCTCCTGGTCCTCGGTCGTCACCTCCGGGGGCGGTTCAAGTTGCTTGGGAACCTTCGGCGTGTCCACCATCTCGTCCGGGTCAAGCAACATCAGCGGGGCTGGCTTGCCCGCCCGGGGACGGATGAGCTTCCGCAGGTCGCTCTCGTCGATCTGCTTGTAGCTCAGTTCCTCCGACAGGCACCTGGTCTCGCCCGGGTCGATGGCCGGCAACACGCCTTCCATGCCCGTGACCTTGAGGTTGATCCTCATGTCCCTGCTCGGATTTCGGACCCAGATGTCCTTTTTGCCCTCGATCAGTCTGTTCAGATTTAACTCCGCCATCTCATCCTCCTTTCGTCGCTACTCATTCTCCGAAACGAAGCCCAATAGCCTCGTTATCCTAACGAGCCCCGAGGGCTCGATATCCCCTTCGGGGGTCACCGCCACCTCTCCGAGATCGAGGCTTTTCCCGTTCGGGGCCTCGAGCCGGGCCGCCACGATGTTGGCATCGAACAGCTCATGCTCTGAAGTCCCGAACGAGAAACCTGCCTCGGAAAGGGAGGGCAGCAGATCCGGCATCCTCTCCGCAAATAGGGGGTTGAAGAAGATGCCGTTGATCGTGCTGTCTGCCCTGTTCAGGCGGATAACCTTTCCAAGCAGATCGGCAAGCTCCGCCATGTCTCGCCATGCTCCCGATCCCATAGGGACCGGTAACTGATCCGCTACCAGCTCCTGCGGGACCGGAACCGGCCGATGGAGCGACGCTCCTCGAGCCGGCTTCGTAGTGGCCTCCGGGGCTCGACCTCCCGGGAGAGCCTTCGGCGCTCCCGGAGCCTCTCGGCGAGCCTCCGGCGGGCCTCCATGCGTTCCCGGATTTCGGGGCGGTGAAGCCGGGACAAGCCCGTCTCCCTGCCCTGCAGTCCGGGTCGCACTTCCCGTCTGGACCGCATCAGGAGCCTCTGAATGCGCTCCCTTCTGGCCTCACGGTCCATGCCCTCGGACTCGGGGCGCCCATCCCCGATTTCCGAATGGCGAATGCGGGCCCCCCTCTCCCGCATCTCTCTTGCCCGGCGGGCGGTGCGCAGCCTTATGCGCATGCGGGCGATCCGCAGCCGCCTGGCCTCTTTCTCTTTCTCTTTTTCCTTCTCTTCCTCCTCCTCGGGTTTTTCCTTCTTTGCGAACCGCCCGTAGGAGATGGCACGCCGGACCTTGTCCAGCTCCGCCTCGACCTCGGAGTCTCTCATGCTTCCCTGGGAGTACTCGCGGGCCAGGTTGTCGACGATCTCAGCCATGCGACGGTGTCCACTCTGGTCGAGGTCGGCGGCCAGGAGGTCGAGTTGTTTGAGGGCGGCTTCCCGTTCCTCCTCGGTCTCCTCTTTTTCCTTCTCCGCCGGCTCCTCCTTCTCCTTCTTGGACTCCCGGACTTTGGCCCTGTCCTCGGCCACCCTGGCGTTGATTACCTTGAGATCCGCGGTCACTTTCTCGGCACCGATCTCCCCGCGGGAGAATTCGAACCCGAGGCGATCCACCCCTTCCGCCAGATCCGGGTACCCCGACCGGTCAAGGTCGGAGGCGATCAGGTCGATCTCGGCCTGGATCATGGCTTTCTTTTTTTCCAACATGGGATCTGCCTCCTTTCGGTTAGATCTTCACCCCGCGCGCCACCGCCTTGGAGTTGATGATGATCTGACCGACGAGCTCGTAGAAGAACCAGCCCCGGACGGGCTTGCCTTCGTGGAACCCGACGATCGGCTCGTTGAAGAGCTCCACCCTCACCGGCATGCCTCCGAGGTGGTCCCCGCCGCACACGGCGAAAACCTCGCCCGGCTCGAGGACCTTGAACTCATTGGTCCCGACGCCGGCGGTGGTGATGATCATGGCGTTCAGCACATAACCGATGTAGCCGGCCATGATCAGCTCTCTCTGGGTCACCGGGTCGACATAGCCCAGCTGGGCCAGGGCGACGATGTCGGTGATCTCCCGCCGGTGGATGAGGAACTTCTCGACGATCAGGCGGTGCCTCTCGACCTCGTACCGCAGGTTTTCGAGGGCGTTGACCGTCAGGGCGCTGAAGCCCTGCGTGGTGTTGACCACATTGGCCGCAGACCGGAGCAGCTTGACGAGGTTTTCATCCTCCTGCTGCTCGATGCCCTGCCTGGCGCGGTCCATGATCCTGGAAAGGATGTCGAACTGCGCCTGGTAGATGTGCCGCAATTCGATGGTCGGCCTGGAGGTCACCTCGAATTCCGGCGGGTAGACATAGGCTCCGCCAGCGCGGGATTCCGGGGTGATGCCGTCCTCGGCGATGACCCAGGCCACGATGTACGGATCTTTGTCGTACCTCACGACTTCGCCCGGGCCCACCGGCCTGGGGAGCAGGACCTTCCTCGAGAAGCCCTCGTAGTCGATGACCTCCCGGATGGGGTTCAGGATTTCCTGGCCGAGGATTTTCATCCCCACGCCAGACTCGTCGAGCATGGCCTCTTTGATCCTGGCCACGACTTCCTCGGGCGGGACAGCCCGCTCGGGGATTGCCGGAACCGGCTGGATCTCTCCGGAGCCGACCTGCGAGAGGATATGCTGAATCATCCGCAGGGCGTCGGCCGGATTCGAGGCGTTGATCACGCCGGCGTCATTGAACATCTTTTCCTTTTCGCTGTACCTTGCGGACCCCGCTTTGGTGAATCCGCCGAAGGCCTGCATGTTGACAGGCTCGCCGGTCCGCCTGTCCAGCACCGGTTTTGTAATGTAGGGAGAACTCATTTTCCGCACCTCCGTTTCGTTGTTTGGCCGAAACCTATACTAATCGTTCGGCAGTACCAGTCTCGTCTCGAACCCGAGCGCCGGATCGCCGGCCATCGGGGGCTTGATAACCTTGCCGATCACCGGTCCGACCTCATACGGGTCGGCGGTGATGATTCCGCCGTCCTTGACCCTCAGGGGATCCCCGATGGCGTAGGGGACCTGGGCGTCGTAGATGTAGGAGTAGAGGATGGCAAAATCTTCCGCCACGGCGATCTTGCCGGAACCCAGGGTGGAGTCGTTGATGAAATTCTGGCCCTGCCCGTAGATATACAGGTCCTTGGCCAGAATCTGGAACCGGTAGGTCACGAGGACCTTCTGGCTGGCAGCGATGCCCATGCCCGGAATCCTCGAGATCTGTCCGGCGGACTCGTCAAGGTTGTAATCCACGCCCTTGACATAGGTGATGGTCCTGGCGACATTGGTCACCCGCTCCTGGTTGGCCACCAGGTTGTTGTGCCCCAGGCTCTTGGTCACCACATTGAAGGTCGTCTCTTCCTCGCTCACGGTCATCGTCATTCCCAGCGCCTTGTCGTTCCACAGGATCCCGTGGGGGAGCTCTCCGCTGTTGCAGAGCTCGATGGTGGGCTGCCCGTCGGCTCCGAGCACGAGCTTGCCGACCTGGCCGGCTTCGAACTGGATACCCGGGGCCACCGCATACGAGAACCTGCTGTTTACAACGCACCGATTTTTATCTAACATGGCTTTCCTCCTTATTCCTTTCTTCTTCTTTTACGGGCCTACATGCTCCGGAACACCCCGATCCTCGGGATGATGTCCCTGTATTTCGCTCTCCGCTCGTCCACCGGGTCCCCGGAGCCCAGCCCCATCGGGGTGAGCGATCCGAGGCTTGCCCTCCTCTTCATCGTCTCGGCTTCCGCACTTTCCTTGCTCTCGGCCCGGGGCGTGATCGCGCCCGCTTTCTCGATCTCGGCCTCCACCTCCACGAATCCTTCGTCGGTCAGCCTGGAGTACTCATCGGCCTTGGCGAAGGCCGCCTCGAGCGCCGGCCCGATGGCCCTGGAGTATGCGGACTCGATCACCGGGACCGGGTCCTCGATACCCGCAGCCTCGAGCGCCTCGTGGAACTCGTGCTTGATGGGGTTGTCCATGATGTTCTTGCCCATCGCCGTGAAGGCCAGCTGGAGGCAGCGTTTCAGATGGGAACGGATGGCCACATAAGCCTCCTGCGTCTCCATGCCCTTCGCTTTCTCCTCGCCCACCTTCTTGGCGCCGTACCTCTTGAGGACCGCCGCCAGGCCGTCGCTCAAAACCTCCTTGAGGATGCGGCTCTGCAGTCCCCTGCTCCCCTTGACTTCCTTCTGGAGCTTTTTGAGGCCCGCAGACGGGATGATGTACGCCGGCTTCCGCTGGTGGAGAATCACCACATCCTCGCCCTCGACCCGGGCGGAGAGTTCCTCGGGCTTCATGGTCTCGGGGAGCTTTTCCTTCGTCTCCTCGGTGACCTTCTGAAGCTGCTTCTCGGTGGTGATTTCCGGCTGCGGAGGCTTGACGGTCTCCATCTGGTCCTTGACCTCTTCGAGCTTCACCTGCTCGGACAGGGTCTTGGGGGCCTCTTCCGCCCCCTGGGCGGAAACTCGCCTTTTGGAAATCCTGCGATTCCTCAAGGCCCTCAGTACATTTGCGTTTCTGGCCACAGTCGACCTCCTTCTCCGTTTAGTAGTAACCTGGGCTCATGATCCCGAACTCTTGTTCGGTAACCGTGGTGTCTGGCCTGACTCGGTCCTTCATCTTCTCGATCCGCCTGTCCATCAGGTTGGGGTTGGTCTCGACGATCAAGTCCATCATATTCTTAATCGTCTCCTGCGTCCCTACCG
>CAZWDF010000057.1:0-7201 GCA_964632335.1 uncultured Candidatus Saccharibacteria bacterium
TTTTTTGTCTTTTCAATGACTAGTAAATCAGTTTCTTTTTCAATTATGCAAAGCAAACTTTTATCTCTGGCCGGATTTGAACAAATCTCACATAGCTCGCCTTCCCCCTCAAAGGGATTGAAACAAAGTTTACAAAGTTTAACATTCTTTTTTAAATCCAAAATTGCCGCCACCAATTTATCAACGTCTTCTTTGCTTTTTCCTACTAAATAAAAAACAAAACGGCTAGCAGTCCTTGGCCCGACAGTCGGGAGTTTAGAAAATAAATCAATGAGTTTTTGAATACTATGTGGGTACATTATTCCTCAGCGTATCCTTTTTCTAAGTTTCTAAAGCTTACTATTCTTTCATCAAAATATAATTCAACGCTTCCTACCGGGCCATTTCGGTGCTTGGCAATAATTATGTCAGCAATATTTTTTCTTGGAGTTTCCGAACGATATCTATCCTCTCTGTATATAAACAAAACTACGTCCGCATCCTGCTCCAAACTTCCGCTTTCACGAAGGTCGGCCAATCTCGGCCTTTGGGGAGACCTCTGCTCTACCGCTCGCGATAGCTGAGACAAAGCCAAGACCGGGATATCAAGCTCTCTGGCTAAACCTTTAAGAGACCTGGAAATTTCGGTTACCTGCTTAACTATCTGGTCACCGGGATTTCTTGGCTCCATCAATTGCAAATAATCAACTATAATCAACCCTAATCCTTTATCTGCCTGGAGCCTTCTTGCCATTGCCCTCATTTGTAAAATATTTGAAGAAGCGGCATCGTCAATATAAATTGGGGCCTCGGAAAGTATTCCCATTGCCTGCTGAATTTTGACAAAATCATTATCATCGCCCTCGCTAGAAAGTCTTCCCGTTCTCAGTCTCCACAAATCCACATTAGCCAAGCTGGCAATTAATCTATCCACCACCTGGTCCTTTGACATCTCTAAGGAAAATATCCCTACTGGCACTTTTTGGGAAGTAGCAACGTTAGCAGCAATATTTGCGGCTAAAGCTGACTTCCCTAAACCCGGCCGGGAGGCCAGAATTATTAAATCGGATTTCTGAAGACCAGCCAAAATATTATCTAAGGCAGTAAAACCGGTGGGCAGACCTCGGAGACCTCCTTGATGTTTAGATAGCTTATCAATTCTCTCAAAGGCGTCTTCCAAAGTTGCTTTAACCAGTATGAAATTTTGGCTTAATGATTTTTGGGCAATACTAAAAATTTTTTTCTCAGCCTGGTCCAAAAGCAAATCAGTGTCTTCGGTCTCGTTATAACCCAAAATCCCAATTTCATGAGAGGCGTTAATTAAATCCCTCAAAATCCTTTTCCTTTGGACGATTTTAGCGTAACTTAAGACATGGCTGGCAGTGGGAACAGAATTAACCAGCTCGGTTAAATAGCCATTTCCTCCAATTTCCTCAAGTTTCCCCCTTTCTCGAAGGCGGTTGGAAAGGGACAGAAAATCAATCGGTTCTCCCTTTTCAAATAGGTCCGAGGCGGCCTGGTAGATTTCCTGATGCGAACCGCGGTAAAAATCCCGAGGTCCCAAAAAATCAACCACTTTAACTATGGCATTTTTATCGAGCATTAAGCATCCTAACAAGGATTGTTCAGCTTCAATTGACTGTGGGGGCAACTTATCAGGCAATTGGGAGTTTTGAAAGTTATTCATCATCAGTTATAATATATCAAAGTAAGACTATTATTTCAAGTTTAATAATGTCTAATTACTAATTAACCTAATTTCTAATTAATGTCTAATGTCCAGTGACCGAATGACCAAAAATTTAGACATTGGACATTTAGGAATTGGGATTTGATTAGACATTAGAAATTAGGAATTAGTCATTTTTCTTATGAGGGTTGGCTTAATTTCTTTTCATTCATTTTTTCAGCCGGGGGGAGTAAAAAGGCATGTTTTGGGGTTGCAGGAAGAATTTAAAAAAAGAGGAATTTACTCAAAAATTATCGCTCCGAGACGGAACCGGTTAGAAAATTATGGCAAGGATGTGATTCTTTTGGGAACCTCTTTCCCTTTAAGTTTTAGCGGCGGCCAATCCGATTTTGACATAAATTTTAATCCCTTAGCTATTGATAGAGTTCTACAAAAAGAGAAGTTCGATGTTTTACATTTCCATAATTTTGGTTTTCCTTCGACCTGGCAAATTTTAGAAAAATCTGAGTCCCTAAATATTTTGACCTTTCATGCCAACATCGGAGGTAGCAAATTTCTGAAAAGATTTCCGATTTTTCTTTATCTCCTTAATAAAATAGTCCAATGGAAAATTGATGGGATAATTGGTGTGGCTTCCTTAAACCTTAAAGTTTTCAAAGATTTTAAGGGACCGAAAGTGGTTATTCCAAACGGGATAGATTTGGAAGAATTTAATCCTCGGGTTTCAAAATTAAAGAAATTCTGCGATGGTAAAATTAATATTCTATTTGTTGGGCGGATTGAAAAAAGAAAAGGACTAATTTATTTACTTAAAGCTTTTAAGATTCTAACTCGGAAGTTTTCTAATTTGCGACTGATAATAGTGGGGGAGGGTGAACTCAAAGGATATTGCCAAAATTATGTAAAAGAAAACAACTTAAAGGAAGTCTGCTTTGAAGAACAGATTACGGGTTCAAGACTCCCGTCTTATTATCGAACTTGTGATATTTATTGTAGTCCAGCGATTTATGGAGAGAGTTTTGGAATAGTTTTGATTGAGGCGATGGCTTCAAGCGTCCCGGTTGTCGCTTTTGCTAATGAAGGTTATCAGCAGGTTTTAAAAGGAAAAGGAAGTAAATTTTTAGTCAAGCCCCGAGATTACAAAACCTTAGCTAAAAAATTAGAGAATTTAATTAAAAGTGAAAAATTAAGAAAAGAAATGGGCGAATGGGGACAAACCGAAGCTCAAAAATATTCCTGGCCAAAAATTACTGAAAAAATTTTAGATTTTTATGAATTTTGTAGAAAAGAAAAACAAAAAAGAAAGGTAAAAAGTTTCGCTATTGATAAAATACTCAACAAAATGTATTATAAAAATATCCTAAATTGGCTAAAATGGCCAAAATAGGAAATGTAGATGTTGACAAAATTTTGAGGTTTGTTATAATTTTGATATTACAGAAAGGTAGAATTTTTTAAGGAGGTGTGTAAATGTTCCTTAAAAACAAAATAATAGGTGAAGTAAAACAAGAAAAGGAGGTGGAACAATGAGAAAAAAGAGTTTATGCCTAATAGGCACACTAGGACTAATTCTTGTTCTGGCTATATGCTTCTTGGGATGTAACCCTTCTCCAGGTCCTGCTGGTCCGCAAGGTGAGAGAGGACCACAGGGTATACAAGGTCCAAAAGGAGAGCCAGGACCAAATCTAATTGTAGCTATGGGTTATGTAGAAGATTTAAGTTTAGGGGAAGAAGGAACTCCTCAATTGCTTGATGGATTCAATGTGAAAGAAGTTAGTTGGGATGTAATAAATCGTTGTTATACCATTACCCTAACTAGCCCAAATTCTGGAAAGTATGACTATGTAATCTTGGTCACTCCAGTTGGGAATGAACCTGTTTATGCTACTACTTATTGGGAAAGGAAAGGGGAATTTCATGTGATTATCCATAGAAGAGCAGGTGATGGTAATATACCAGGAAGTTTCCAATTTGTAGTCTTTAGATATCCTTGATAACAAAAAGGGAAGAATCTTTTATAGGTTTCTTTCCTTCCTCTCTTTTTTATTTTTCAAAAGGGAATTTTTTTAAAGTAGAACAAATTAAAGGGGCATTTTCTAAAGAGAAGATGCCCACTTTATTTTAGTGACAATTAGAGTTCAAAGCTTTTTAATCTTTGGTCCTTCTTTTGTGTCTTCAATTTGGTAACCTAAATCTTTAATTTTTCTCCTGATTTCATCAGCTAATTTCCACTGTTTTAATTTTCTTAATCCCTCTCTCTTTTTTAACAATTTAATAACTTTTTCTGGAATTCTAATTTCCCCTTTTTTTATTTCTAAAAGTTTTAAACCGAGGACAGAGTCAAAATTATTTATTAGATTAAAAATTTGCTTCGCCGTTTTACTATCTACCTCCTCGATTTTGTTTGCGTCTTTTACCAAATTAAAAATGGCAGATAGCGCTTTGGGTGTGTTTAAGTCATCATCCATTGCTTCTTCAAAATCTTTTTTAGCTTTTGAGATTAAACTTTTAATTAATTTTAAATTTTGGGATGTAGTTTTGCCTGCCCTGTAGGAAGCCGAAGGCTTTCCTTCGGGGATTTTTGGTCTCCGACCCATTTTTTCTATAAACGTTTTTATCCTTTCTATCGCTTTTTTTGTGCCTCTAAGTGCCTTAAAAGTGAGATTTGTTTTTTGCCTATAATGACTACTTATTAAAAAATATCGAATAGCTCGCCAATTATAACCTCTCTTTGATAAATCTCTCAAGGTATAAAAATTACCCAAAGACTTACTCATTTTCTTTCCCTCCACTAGAAGGTGTTCATTATGAAGCCAGAAGTTAACGAATTTTTTTCCCGTATATGCTTCTGATTGAGCAATTTCGTTTTCATGATGAGGAAAAATAAGATCAACTCCGCCAGTATGAATATCAAAGGTTTTTCCTAAATATTTCATACTCATTACCGAGCATTCGAGATGCCAGCCCGGTCGAACTTTGCCCCATTTTGTCTGATAAAAAATTCCTCTTTTCAATTCATCTAATGTGCTTCTTTTTAGCAAAGTAAAATCTCCCGGGGCGTCTTTTTGATATTCATCTAAATCAACTCTGGCACCTGGTTTAATTTTTTTCAGGTCAATTCTTGATAATTTTCCATAATCTTTAAACTTTGAAATATCAAAATAAACACTGTGAAGTTTCTCGTAAGCATAGCCTTTTTCCTCCAAAGTTTCGGTAAATTTTATCATTTCTTTTATATTCTCTGTGGCTCTAGGATAGTGACTTGTTTTCTTTATATTTAACGTTTTAACGTCCTTAAAAAATTCTTTTGTATACTTTTTGGTAAGTTTTTTTAAACTTACTTTCTTTTCTTTTGCTCTTCTGATTGCTTTGTCGTCAATATCGGTAATATTCATTATGTGTTTTACTTTATATCCTTTGTATTCTAAATATCGCCTCAAAGTGTCAGCAAAAACATAAGAGCGAAAATTTCCAATATGAGCAAAATCATAAACCGTTGGGCCACAAGTATAGATTTTAACCTGTTTCCTTTTAATTGGTTTAAAGATTTCCTTTTTTCGAGTTAAGGTATTGTAGAATTTCAACATAATTTTGAGCGAAGAGGGCTTCGCCCTCTTCTTCCACCTCAGCTAAAGCTTCGGTAGGCGATGCGAACTTCGTTCTCATCTTCACCTTCGGTAGGCGATGAGAACTTCGTTCTCCCGAGCGACAGCGAAGGGGTGAGAAGAGGATTTATCCTCTTCGAACTCATCTTCACCTTCGGTAATTAAAGAGATTTGTACTTAAATATCTCTCTCCACTATCTGGAAATAAAACAACAACTAATCCCTTTTTTAAACTTTTAATTACCTCCAAAGCCCCAAACATTGCTGCCCCCGAACTCATACCTACAAAAATTCCTTCTTTTTTAGCGATTTTACGAGCCATTTCATAGGCATTCGCATCATTAACATTTATTTTTTTATCTAACCGAGTTTTATCATAAATACCGGGCTTGTAAGCTTCTTTCATGTTCTTTAATCCTTGAATTTTATGGCCTAAAAATGGTTCTACTCCTATAATTTGAATTTTTGGATTATATTTTTTTAATCTTTTTGAGACGCCCATTAAAGTACCAGTTGTCCCCATACTTCCAACAAAATGAGTGATTTTACCATCAGTATCCTGCCATATCTCTTCAGCCGTGCCATAATAATGGGCTTTCCAATTTTCAGGATTATTGAATTGGTCAGCTAACCAATATTTGTTATTTTTTCTTGCCATTTCATAAGCTTTCTCGATGGCTCCGTCGGTACCATCTTTAGCTGAAGTAAGTAGAATCTCAGCACCAAGAGCTTTTAAGATTTTTCTTCTTTCTACACTCACTGATTCTGGCATGGTTAAAAACAATTTATATTTTTTTACCGCACAAACCAAAGCCAAACCAATTCCAGTATTTCCACTTGTTGCTTCTAAAACAATCTTATTTTTAGTTAATTCTCTTTTCCTTTCTGCTCCTTCAACCATAGAAAGAGCAATTCTATCTTTAACTGAACTGCCGGGATTAAAAAATTCAAGTTTAGCATAAAGCTCTATTTTTTTATTCGGATTCGATCTATTTATTTTTACTAAAGGCGTATTACCGATTAATTGTAAAATATTTTTATACATATTTTTCTTTGGCTAGTCTTTTTTCAGTTTAGCAAATTAGTTGAAATTAGAGAAGTGCAGTGTAAATAAAAAGCCTCTTTTGGGGAAGAGGCGGGTTTATTAGTTATTAGAAATTAGTAAAACCTGTCTCTTCCCTTTAAGAGGTGCAACAATCACAACAAGTTATCTTTGGATTAGTTTGACTTTTCATCCTGATTTTAAATTAGCAAAATCTCAAATAACTGTCAAGTCTTTTGATTTTTTAGAAAATTTATGGTAAAATGTTAAAACATGAAAAAGATTGATATTATTTTAGCATTGATTACCGGTGAGATTACGGCTTGGTTTTTCTATTATTTATTAAAAGATGTCGCCGCTTTAAAAATAGAAAATTTAGGATTGATTTTAGCGGTTACTTTTCCAGTTTTAGCCCTGGGTGGAACCTGGATTGCCTGGCTGATAGGGAAGAGGTTTTTGTGGATTTTTCAATTGGCCAAATATTTATTAATCGGAGTTTTGGCTACCATAACCGATTTGGGTGTTTTGAATTTTTTAATGTGGACCTCGGGAATTGCAATTGGGCTTTGGTATTCCGTTTTTAAGGGAATTTCTTTTATCATTGCTACCTGCGCCAAATACTTCGGTGATAAATTCTGGGCTTTCGAGAAAATGGGAAAAGAAGGAATGCATAAAGAATTCGGCCATTTTTTCATAGTTACTTTAATCGGATTGGGACTTAATGTCGGAGTGGCCTCCTTTTTAGTAAATGTTACTGGCCCGCAATTTGGATTAAATGAAACTCTTTGGGCGAATATTGGAGGAATTGCAGCCGCTTTCGGGGTGACTGCCTGGAATTTTATTGGCTACAAATTCATCGTCTTCAAAAGCTGAAGCTTTAGCTGA
>CAZWDF010000058.1:0-7155 GCA_964632335.1 uncultured Candidatus Saccharibacteria bacterium
CAAAGTTAAATATACTTAAAATCTTTTCTATAATTGGGCCCACTTTCGAACCACATTTTTTATCTTTCTGATTTTCTATTTGAAAAACAACTTCTTTGCCATAAAAATTTCTATCAAAAATGCAAACATATTCTGGCTTATTTCTCTTCCAATGAACTGCTATTTTAGAGTATTTTTCTTTAATCACTTTATTATTTTCTGTACCTCGAATCAAAACGATATCATTTTGCCTAAGTTCTTGATTTTTGACAATATCTTGAGGAATATAAATTATACCATCAGGACTTATTCTAGAATAAAATCCGCTTAAGTCAGTTAGACGGACTTTAACTTTTTTATTTAATAAATTATTTTCCATTACAAGGTGCTTCGGAACATATACTCCAAATCTGTCATTGTGTTTAGCTATCTTAGAGAAAAAATAAAATCTATTAAGTAAATTTACTTTCACCCGTTTTCTGGGGCTCAATAAATCTCCTTTATCTTTTGGGATATAGAGAAAGCCTGTACCAATTCTATTACCCCTTCTGATATTAGAAATAAATTTAATTTCCATAGCTTACTTTTGTTATTCTTTAATTATAACTCAATTTAAAAATCGGAGCAAAACTCCGACAATAGAAAAAGTATTTTTCAGGTCTATTTTTTTACTCCACACAAACTGCCTTCGCAAGGTTCCTGGGTTTGTCCACGTCATTTCCTAATAAAACCGCCATATAATAAGCAAAAAGGTGCAAAGGAATTATTGATAACATTGGGGTTAGCATTTCTAAGGTCTTGGGAATATAAATTACATCGTCAACAATCTTTTTAATTTCTTCGTTTCCTTCGGTGGCAATGGCAATAACTGGGCCTCCCCTGGCTTTGATTTCTTCAATATTGGAAACCATCTTTTCATAAACAGAATCTGATGGAGAAATGGCTATGGTGGGGAAATTTTCATCAATTAAGGCCAAGGAGCCATGTTTTAATTCTCCCCCGGCTACTCCTTCCGCATGTAAGTAAGAAATCTCTTTTAGTTTCAATGCTCCTTCCAAGGCAACAGGGGCGTTATATTTTCTTCCAATAAACCAGAAGTTTTTAAAATCTTTGTATTTTTTTGCCAATTTTTCAATCTCTGGAGCCAACTTTAAAACCTCTCTAGCTAATTCTGGAAGCTTTGAAAGTTCAGAAACAATTCTCTTTCCCATTACTAAAGCCATTTCTCTCTGTCTGCCCAAATAAACAGTAAACATAGCTAAAGTTGCCAGTTGGCCCAAAAATGTCTTGGTCGAAGCCACCGCAATTTCTGGTCCAGAACGAGTATAAACCCCGGCATCGGTTTCTCGAGATTGACTCGAGCCCACCACATTGGTAATGCCAATAGTTAAAATTCCTTTATTTTTCAGTTCTTTCAAGGCAGCCGAAGTGTCGGCAGTCTCTCCTGATTGAGAAACAAAGACTCCGGCCGTATTTTTATCAACTACCGATTTTCGATAGCGAAATTCTGAACCAATATCAACTTCAGTCGGAATCCCAGCATATTCCTCTAACATATATTCTCCGACCCGAGCAGCGTAAGAAGCTGTTCCGCAAGCAATCAGAATTAATCTATTAATTTTCCTTAACTTTTCTCGAACGCTATCCAATCCTCCCAGCTTTACTGAACCTTCCTCAATCATTAATCTTCCTCTAATAGCGTTCTCAATGGCTTCCGGTTCTTCCATTATCTCTTTTAGCATAAAGTGGGGATAGCCACTTTTTTCCGCTTCTTCGGGAGTCCATTCAATCGTCACTAATGGTTTTTCTTTTAAAATAAAAAAGTTATCAGGTTTCAAAACCGCAATTTCATTATCGTCCAAATTAATAACTTGCCTTGTATGAGTGATGACCGCCGCCGGGTCAGAAGCAACCAAAAACTCATCCTGACCTATCCCTAAAAGCAATGGAGATGATAATCTTGCCACGACAATTTTTTGAGGATCTTTTTTAGAAACGACTGCAATTCCATAAGTACCTCGAACCTCTCTCAAGGTTTTTCTGACTGCCTCTTCTAAATTTCCCTGGAAATATTTTTCAACTAAATGGACTATTACCTCAGTATCTGTTTCAGAAGTAAATCTATGACCCTCTTTGATTAATTTCTCTTTTAATTCTTTATGATTTTCGACAATCCCGTTATGAACAAGGAAAAATTCTTCATGACAGTCAAAATGCGGATGAGCATTTTCGTTTGTCACGCCGCCGTGAGTCGCCCATCTTGTATGAGCAACGCCAATTTCTCCATCGACTTTAAAGTTTGAAAGCTCTCCTTCGGCTTCTGAAATTTTTCCTACTTTTTTATACAAAAATGGGTGATTTTGTTGATCAAAAACGCAAAAACCATAGCTGTCGTAGCCACGGTATTCCAAGCGTTTTAAACCGGATAATAAAATCGGGAAAGCCGGTTTTTGACCGATGTAGCCAACTATGCCACACATAAAATTAAACTACGATATTAATTAATTTACCTGGCACAAATATCACTTTCTTGATTTCTTTACCCTCTATCCAATTCTTAACCTTTTTTTGAGAAAAAGCAAGTTCTTTTGTCTTTTCTTCCGAAATATCAGCCTCAACTTCGATTTTGTCTCTAACTCTGCCATTGACTTGAATAATCAGGGTTACAATTTCTTCTTTGACTAATGTCGGGTCGTATTCTGGCCACTTTTCCAGAAAGATACTTTTTTTATGACCTAAATTTTGCCATAACTCTTCAGCAATATGGGGAGCCATCGGCGCTAATAAAATTAAAAATTTTTCAATTATATCTTTGCTAACTTCTTTTTTATTTTCCTGCCAAAAATTAGCAAACTCCATAAAGGCAGCAATTAAGGTATTAAACTTTGTTGCTTCTAGGTCCCCATCTATTTTTTTATTAAGTTTGTGGATGGCTCTTGTTACCCTTTCACTGCTTTTTCCACCTTCTCCATTTAAAGTTAGTTTCCAAACTTTTTCTAAAAATCTGCGAACTCCTTTTACTCCCTGAATACTCCAAGCAATAGCTTGGTCAAAAGGCCCCATAAACATCTCGTAAATCCTTAAGGTATCTGCACCATATTCCTTAATAATCTGATCGGGATTAATTA
Source organism: uncultured Candidatus Saccharibacteria bacterium (assembly GCA_964632335.1). Classification (GTDB taxonomy): domain Bacteria; phylum Patescibacteriota; class Minisyncoccia; order Minisyncoccales; family CAZWDF01; genus CAZWDF01. The sequence goes on from CAZWDF010000058.1 coordinate 3,108, forward strand.
CATTTCCAAAAGATTTTGACATCTTTCTTCCGTCTTCAGCTAAAACTACTCCATGAGTAGTCCTCTTTTGATATGGTTCAGATTGAGGAACTACCCCGATATCAAAGAGGAATTTGTAAATGAAGCGAGAATATAAAAGATGTAAGGTAGTATGTTCCATTCCCCCATTGTACCAATCTACCGGCATCCAATATTTTAATTTTTCTGAGTCAGCTAAAAATTTATCATTTTTAGGATCGGTATAACGAATAAAGTACCAATTGGAACCTGCCCAGTTGGGCATAGTATCTGTTTCTCTTTTAGCTTTCCCTCCACATCTTGGACATTTAGTATTAACCCATTTAGGAATGTTAGCTAAGGGAGATTCACCAGTTCCAGTAGGCTGATATTTTTTAATATAGGGAAGCTCTACTGGTAAATCTTTTTCTGGAACCGGAACTATTCCGCATTTTGGACAATGAATAATTGGAATGGGCTCCCCCCAATAATGCTGCCTGGAGAAAATCCAATCTCTTAATTTATATTGAATTTTTTTTCGACCTAATCCCTTTTTTTCTAACCATTCAGTAATTTTTTTAATTGCCGCCTCAGAAGATAATCCATTAAACTGTCCGGAATTAAGTAAAGTTCCATAACCAACAAAGGCTTCTGGCGAAGAGGATAAATCCTCTTCTTCACCTTTGCCCCGCCGCGTACGGGGTTCGGTCTTTGGAATATCTCCCCCGGAAATAACTTCTCTAATCTCTAATCCATATTTTTTAGCAAAATCATAATCACGATAATCATGAGCTGGAACCATCATCACTGCTCCCCCCCCATAAGTAGCTACTACATAATCTCCTATCCAAATCGGAACTTTCTCATTATCTCCTGGACTAAGAGAATAACTTCCAATAAAAACTCCTGTTTTTTCTTTTTCTAATTTCTCTCTCTCAAAATCGCTTTTCTTTTTTGCATCAGCAATATATTTTATTACCCTCTCCTTGTTTTCTTCGGTAGTTAATTTTTCAACTAATGGATGCTCGGGCGCCAAAACAATGGCTGTTACCCCAAAAAGAGTATCGGCTCTAGTTGTAAAAACTTTGATTACCTCCGAGGAGTCCTCTATTTTAAAATCAATTTCCGTACCGTAGCTTCTACCAATCCAGTTTTTCTGCTGAGTTTTTATTCTTTCCAGATAATCTACCTTCTCCAAATCCTCAATCAATCTGTCGGCGTAGGTCGTAATTTTTATCATCCATTGTTTCAAAGTCTTCTTTTCTGCTTCGGTCCCGCATCTTTCACATCTCCCACCAACAACCTCTTCATTAGCCAAACCAATTCTACAGGAAGGGCACCAGTTTACCGGAATTTCGGATTGATAAGCTAAACCTTTTTCAAAAAGTTTAAGAAAAATCCACTGAGTCCATTTGTAGTATTCAGGATCAGAAGTATCAATCTCTCTCCTCCAATCAAAAGAAAAACCTAAGGATTTTAACTGGCGCTTAAAAACTTTAATGTTTTCATCAGCAACTTTGCGGGGATGAACTCCAGTCTTAATTGCATAATTCTCAGTGGGTAAACCGAAAGCATCCCAACCAATTGGAAATAAAACATTATAGCCTTCCATCCTTTTTTTTCTGCAGATAGCATCAATTGCTGAATAGGACCTGCAATGACCAACATGGAGTCCTTCTCCAGAAAGATAGGGAAACTCAATCAAAATGTATTTTTTAGGTCTTTTAGAAAAATCCTCTGCTTGGTAAAAACCATTTTTCTCCCAATATTTTTGCCACTTTGGTTCAATCTCTTGGGGATTATAATTAGACATATTCAAATTTTTTTCCTGTTATTTTTTCGTAGGCCTCGATATATTTCTTACTCGTCTCTCTGATAATCTCTTCTGGAAGTTCTGGAACTGGTGGATTTTTGTCCCAGCCGACTCTTACTAAATAATCTCTGACAAATTGCTTATCAAAACTCTTTTGTGACCTTCCTGGTTGAAAATCATCTGCTGGCCAAAACCTAGAAGAATCAGGAGTTAATAATTCATCAATTAAAATTATCTCTCCTTCTGATACCCCGAATTCAAATTTTGTATCAGCGATGATTATCCCCCTGTCCTCTAATCTTTTTGCTGCCTCCTCGTAAATCTCGAGACTAACCCTCTTTAATTTTTTAGCGGTCTCTTTCCCTACTAAATCAATCAGTTCTTCTTCGGTGAGGGCTATGTCGTGTCCGGTGGCTGCTTTTGTAGTGGGAGTAAAAATTGGCTGGGGAAGCCTCTCAGATTCTCTCAAACCAGAAGGTAATTTGATTCCACAAACTGGCTCACTCTTTTGATAGGCAGACCAAGCTGAGCCAGAAAGATAACCGCGGACTACACATTCTGCTGGAACTGGTTCCACTTTTTTCACAATCATTGTCCTTCCTTTTAATTCTTGATGCCCCTTCAGCTCTTCAGGGAAATCTTCAAAATTAGCGAAAATCAAATGATTATCGATTATGTTTTTGGTTTCTTCAAACCAAAATATAGACAAGCTAGTTAAAACTAGTCCTTTATATGGAATTAGACTTGGCAAAACTACATCAAAGGTTGATATCCTGTCGGTAGCCACCATCACCAGTTTATCATCGCCTAATCCATAAATATCCCTAACCTTTCCCCTTGATTTTAATTCTAAAGGAAGATTGGTTTGAGAGATAGCTTGCATTTAATTAAAATTTTCCCATTTTTTAATTATTTTCTCAGTTTTTTCGATGGATAAGCCGAGGTAATTTTGATAATCCATTATTTTTTCTAATTCGTTTTGATTTAAATATTTCAAGACTTCCTTGTTTTCCAAAAGAATTTCTTTTAAATTACGGCTCTCCGAAAAGGTTCGCATTGAACTTTCTCTCAGGATTTCGTGAGCCTCCTGCCTTCCCATTCCTTTTTTGACCAATTCAGTAATAATGGCTTCGGCAAATATTCCCCCTTTTGTTAATTCCAGATTCTTTTTCATATTCTCAGGGAAAACCACTAGGCCACTTATTACCTTATTCATTCTTATTAAAATTTCATCCGTTAAGACAAAAATTGTTGGCAGAATTGATCTCTCAGAAGCTGAGTTGGTCAAATCTCTCTCGTGCTCAAGGGCAATATTTTCCAGGACAGGATAAACGCAAGATCTAATAACCCTGACATTACTACAAACATTTTCTACATTAATCGGATTTCTTTTTTGGGCCATAGTGGAGGAACCAACCTGCTTTTCGCCGAAAGGTTCTGATAATTCAGCAATTTCTGTTCTTTGGAGATTTCTAATCTCTTTGGCTATTTGCTCGATAGAGCAAGCAAAAATAACTAAATCAGAAATTATCCTGGCGATATTTTCTCTTGGAACAACTTGAGTCGAGATATCAGCCGCTTGAATCTCAAGTTTTTCCATTATTTTCTCTTCAAATTCATCTCCTAATCCAAAAACTTTTTGGGCAGCGTAATTTCCAACCGCTCCAGAAAATTTCCCACAAATATATTTTTCATCTTCTTTTAATCTTTTTAAATTTTCGCCAATTTTATCAGCGTAATTGGCGAATTTGAAACCAAGAGTAATCGGGATAGCGTGCTGACCATGAGTCCTACCAATCATTATTAAATCTTTATAGTTTTCAGAAACATTTAAACAATTTTTTAATAATTCTTTTCCTTTTTCAAATAAAATTTTCATTGCTTCTTTGATTTGCAGAGCTTGGGCAGTATCAACAATGTCATAACTGGTAGCAGTTAAATGGACATATTTTCCGGCTTCTCCGCAGACCTCAGTTAAGGCCTTAATCAAAGCCATCACATCATGTTTGGTCTCTTCTTCTATTTCTTTTACTCTTTCTAGCTTTACAAAATTAGTGTTTGCTTTTTCTTTAATAACCTCGGCTGCTTCTTTTGGGATTTTTCCCATCTCTGCCAAAACCTCGGCCAAAGCCGCCTCCACTCTTAATTGCTGTTCCAATCTTTTTTCCTCATCAAAAATCTCTCGCATTTCTTTTGATCCATATCTCTCCACAAGGGGGTTTACATAAACATTAGTTT